>NZ_JBIAXM010000006.1:0-260791 GCF_042896695.1 Streptomyces sp. NPDC001270
GGTCCGATGCGGGGAATGCCCTGGAGCGCAGTGACCAGATCGGCGGCGTCCAGGCGTTCCCATTCAGTGTGGTGCTGCTGGTAGTCGGCGGCGGCTGCTTGCAGGGCAGTGCGGTGGAATTTCGCTCCCATGCTGGCGAACTGCTGGTCATCCAGGGCCAGGACGCCCGCGGGTGTGGGCGCGACGGCCAGCTCACCGAACGGGCCCGGAACGGTCGTTCCGACCGTTCGGCACCAGAGGCGGTAGAGCCTGCGAGCCTGGTCGGCGCGTACGACCTGCCGCAGGATCGCTGTGCTGATCGCGTCCCACAGCCACGGGTTCGCCAGCCGCTGGGTGACCCCCAGTTCGGACAGTCCGGCGCGCAGCTCGGCGGGGGCCGCGGCGGGCAGACAAGCGGGGTCTGTGGGGACGAATGCGGGCTTGACGTCCTCGGTGCCGGACACACATTCCACGTGCAGGCCATCGCGGTCGTGGACGAGGATCCAGAGGCCGGAGGACGTAGTTACCGCACGTGCGCGAGAGCCCTCCTCGTGGGCGTGCCAGGCAGGGTGATCGGTCGTCAGAACGCCGGTCATGGGTTGCTCCTCACGTTGTGCTCTTGGGCTCGCCGTAGCCTCTCGCGTCACGAGGGCCCGGTGTGTAGCAGCCACGGAGATCGAGGGCATCAGTTGATGAGGCGGCGTCGAATGAGGTAGTCGCGCATCATCATGTACTCGTCGACCGTGGCCGGCCGGGACTCGACGGCCTGGTCACCTGGCTCGGCGGGGGCAGGCCAGGTCTCCATGGGCGGCATCAGTTCTTCTGCCGCATGGGAGAGCTTCTTGCGGCGCGGGCCGCGCACGAACAGGGTGACGGTGTCCGGTTCCATCACTGCCTGGTGCACCATCGTGTGATCCAGCGTGTACGCGCTGCCGGGCCGCTCGATCGTCACGATGCCGGGTGTGAGGTCGGAACCGGTGAACGGGCCGTCCCGTCCGTTGGTGCGGCGGCGTACGACGTGGACGTAGCCGCCGGTGAGAATGCGGGTGGCGAACGCGTAGCAGTGATCGTGAGGGACACGCTGATTGTCCGGCCGGGGGTTCATGTTCAGGCGGATCTCGAAGCCACGGTCAGGCGCTTGGTACAGCGAGAGCCGGTTGAGCAGGAGCGTGACGCGGCTCTCGGCCAGCCGCTCGGGGTCGTGCCGGACTTCGCCGACGAGCCGGGTGAGCAGACCTTGGTCGGTCGCGAGCCGGTTGAGCAAGGCGCGGCTGATGCGCTGTACTTCGCGCAGGTCCGGGATGTCCAGGGACGGCACGCCCGCCAGCCATGCGGACGCGGCCTTCATGAGCGGTCACCTGCCGCAGTGCCATGCCTGAGCCCTTCAAGCGTCCGATAGACCCGATACACGGCGGCCGCGTACTCGTCTTCGGTCAGCGGTTCCCCAGACCGCGGAGTGGGCAGCACGGTGGCGAGGACCTGCACACCGTCGGGACTGCTCTGTGTCGCGCAAAGCGTGTCCGGGTGCACTGCGAAGACCTGCTCGGGGCCGAAGCTGCGCGCGTACTGGGGGCGGCCGGCCAACGAATCATCGACCTCCTGATACATCTCCACCGCCACAGTGCCCGCGATGGTCAGGACAACGGAGGTGGTCAGTACCGGCCACGGTTCCATGGCGGAATGGGAGGCCACGCGAAGGTAGACGCCGCGGCCGTCGGGCGCGGGAAGAGGCAGGTAGACGTAGCCGTGGGCAAGGAATGCCTGTACACGCTGGTCCGTGATCGTCTCCACAACGCTCAGCACCCGCGTGGCGAGGGGCCCCAGCCAGCCAGCGGTGGCGGAGACGGGGATCTCGCACGGATCAGGCCCTTGACCGAGTAGCCGGTCCACGAAGGCGGGAAGTAAGGCGTCCACGAGTTCGCTCCTTGGGTGACGTAATGGCTCCTGACGGTCCAGACCTTGCAGGTCCCGGCGCGGGGCGATATCTCTTCGTGGGGGAACGCGAATCGGATGCTCGTCCCCGCGCCGGGGGTTGTGCCTGCCCAAGGGCCTGGGACGGATGTCACCGGGCCACCGGGCAGGGGTCTATGCGGTGCCGGTCGGAATCGACTGGGTCAGCTGTTGCACTGGATGCAGGGCCACGTTTTCCCCTGGGGGTCCGTCACCTGGCATGAGCTGCTGCCGCACCACGAGCAATTGGTGCACGACAACTGAGCCAATTTCATGATCAGATTCTTCATTTTATTTCCTCTTCCTTTTCTTGTTGCTGTGGTGCTGGACCCGGTCGGCTGTCTACCGTCACGTAAACAGCCAATCGGGGGCGTGCCCACCCCTGCCAGGATTCCGAATCGCCATGGGGGATGGATTCTCGGTGACGTCCGGCAGGGACGGAGTCTCAGCGGCTCTTCGACGTTAGGCTGTCCCCAGTAGAGACTCCGAAGTCAATACCTGATTCAGTCGTTCCTGGTAGAATCGGAGGATCAACAGGGAGTGATCGCCTACTTTACGGGTTTCGGTGGTATCGATTACCTCGATATCTTTAACCGCGCTGGCTATACCACCCGCCCCGTATGGCCGGTCAATACGCTGCGGCCCACCCTGCTCAGGCTTCTCATGTCCGGCGGTGGCGGCTAGTGCTAACTGCGCATCGATTCCCGGGATGTGGTCGGCGGCATGGCGAGCGAGATCGACATACCCGGCGTCGATAAGGGTGCCGTCGGGGCGGGTGTCGGAGTGCCGCTGTCCGTACTCCAGGAAGGTGCGATGCACCATGTGTGCCCGGTCGCTGAGCTTCGGCCAGTCCGGCAGGCTGATCCACTCGGATTGCCTCGGGTAGCTGTTGGTATCGCCGGCGGCGATGGTGACCATGCCCGGTGCTGCCAGCCTTGTGAGCCACTGTGCTTCTCTGAGTCGCTGGTCCGCGTCGTCGAAGCAAAGATGGAAGGAGACGAGATTGAGAGGCACCGGACAGCCCCTCAAAAAGACCTTCACGTGGCATGGGTGCAGATACCAAGGGTTTCTGACAGGCCGTTCCTCTGCTATCTCGAACAGGTCGCGGCGTACATACACGGCAGTGGCAATGTCGGCATCAAGATCCGGATTCGGCTCGGACAGAAAGCCGTGCAGCTTCAGGCGTCTCGCAGTGGAGTTCTTAAGGCGCTGGCCGCGTTCGCGGCTGTGCTTGGCTTCCTGCTGCAAGAAAATGTCCGGCTCATAGGGAGCGAGGATATCAAGAGCCCGCTCCCTGTTTTCTTGATGTCGGCCACCATCTGCCTCGATGTTCCATACGGCGACGGTGACGGTGTCGGCGTTTAACATGCAACCTCTGCCCTAGACGAAGCTGGGTAATTATTTCTGGGTCCCCTTGCCCGGAATTGAACCGGGTGCCTGTGCCGACGCGGCCGTTCGGATGATCGCGAGAAAGCACTGCTCTACCAGTGAGCTACAAGGGGTTCGGTCTTAAGTTGTGAAGCTGCTCGGGCTGTGCCTGATTGAGCTATAGGGGGTAGTTGGCGCCGATACAAAGTCTGTTTCCCTCCCCGTGTGACGGGAGTAGCGCAGGGCCAGTGCGCTCTACACAGGGGAGGGAATTTGCCCTACTCCACCAGGAGGTTTCCTTGGGCGAGGAACCAGAATGGTCATCCGGTGGAGTAGGTGTCTTATGTTTGACTCATCCACGTAGCGCCAAGGCAGAAGCAGAAAAATCCACCAATCGCCACCACCAGCAA
Organism: Streptomyces sp. NPDC001270; assembly: GCF_042896695.1. Lineage (NCBI taxonomy): Bacteria > Bacillati > Actinomycetota > Actinomycetes > Kitasatosporales > Streptomycetaceae > Streptomyces > Streptomyces sp. NPDC001270. Next base: position 3,708 of record NZ_JBIAXM010000006.1, read on the forward strand.
AATACCGACGATGTCTTGGATAACCCTGAACACTGCGAAACTCCTTCGCGTCTTCCTGTGTCGGTGGTCCGGCCGAGGTCTTCAGGGCCACCGGCACAGGTATCTATGTGATACCGACCGGGGTGCGATTCTTGTGCGGTTTTCACCGCTCTGTTGCCGATGTGCTGAAAGGTCCAGGAACCGGGCGGGGTCTGGGCTACTCCTCGTCGAACTGCCAGGAGTGCAGGCAGTCGTGGCCGAGGAACAGGGTGCAGGGCTCGCTCTCCTTGCCGTCCGGCCGCGTCGGTTCGCAGTCCTGACAGTTCTTCAGCTCGACGAACTCGCACGGTCCGTCGTCGCGCCAGCGAATCCACAGGCTGGTCGCGTCGTCGATCTCGTCGATGTAGTCGGCGTGGTCCCCGGAGATGTGCGCTTCCAGCTCGCAGCCGGCGGGCGAGAGCAAGTACATCGACCACTCCCCATCAGCACCGGGGATCCGTTCCAACTGGCGTTCGAGCTCGTCGCGCGGGACACGCGTGGCTGCGCGGCACCTCATGGGCCACATCACGCCGCCTCTTTCAGACAGCCGACGACGACAAGGAGCTCCAGCAGCCCGTTGACGCACCGCGCCATCCGACGCACGTGCCCCACCGCGGTCCAGCGGTCGTCGGCCATTCCCTCGGCGCACAGGACACGGGCCCGCCCAATCAGGCAGTCAGCCGTCTGGTCCTTGTGACCGGCCTCGGTGGCGACGGCGATGTCCACGAGCCGCAACAGGTGGCCGCGAAGCCGCCGGGTGAGTTCTTCGATGTCTTCCTTACCCGGTACGACATCGACCAGGACCGCGCCGACGTCATCGAGGACCGCTCCGCCATCGAACGGCGCCCACTGCCGCACTTTCTCCAAGACGCCGGCCAGGGACTCCGCGTCCAGGGGCGGCGTCCACGCCGGGACGGGCCGCGTCCACCGGGGGACGATGGCCGCGGCAGTCACGACTGATCCCGGGCGGACCGGTCGTCCAGCACCTGGCGCAGGCGGTGCGGATCGACGTACCTGAAGGCGACGACGTCCGGAGCTGCCAGCCAGTACGGACCCGGCGGCTCAGTACGGTCGAGCACGGGGACCCCGACGTAGTGGCCCAGCCGACCGTTCCTGCCGAGGCATTCCACCCCGGCATCAACGAGGCGGGAGGGCCATCCCCGGTCGGTTCCTGGCGGCACCATCACGTACAGGCAGTCTCGGTAAGGATCGCAGAACACCGGACCAGCCAGCCGTAACCGCTTGAGCGTCACGCGCATCGCGTCGGGAGGCGTGCCGACATCAGCATCAGGGTCCAGCACGGTGTACGGCAACCGCACGGCATCCCAGGCAATCCCGGCAGTCAGCAGTACCACATCGTGAGCCCAGTCATCGTCAATCACCGTAGTCGCCGACCGGTGCAGCCAAGCTTCCGCAGCGGCGCGGCGTTCCTGAGGAGTGCCGAACGGCGTCTGCACGCTGAGCGACGTGCCGGTGGCGGTCACCGAACGCGTCCTTCGTCAGGGCCTGTCTCCTCAGCGAGGAACGCGCGGTGCTCGCTCAACCAGTCGTCCAGGCTCAAACCGCTGGGCGTACTGATGCAGTCGAGGCGCGACGTGGTCACGAGCCCCTGGGCCTGTCCGCTGGTGATGAGCTGTTGGGCCTGAGGCCAGTTGGGGCGGTCGCTGAGCGGGACGTCGGCTGCCGTGCGGTCGATGACTACACCCGCGACCGCCCAGTCCCTTACGTGAGCGTAGCGACGGAGCCGGGCGATGACGCTCTCCGGGTCCTCGCTGGGCCCGAGGCGCGCGTAGAGCGCGACCGTCGCTCTCCGTGTGAAGCCCGCGGCTAAGTCGGCGATGGTGCGACGCCTGAAGGAATCTTCGGGGGTCCTGGTCATAGCCGTAACAGTGCCGCTACACAGCGTGCCGGTACAGAAAGGGGGCGGACGACTTTGAAAGCCCGTCAGACTCCAAGTCGTCCGCGCAAGAGGAGCGTTGGGGTCAATCTGGAGGTAAGTCGTCTGCCACGGACGACTTCACTCAACGCACTGCTCCAGGTCGTCTGTCACATACCAATTTGAACGGTCATAGTGCTGTCCGCCTCGTGGCTGGCAAGAACTCCTGTGCCCCGGTTGGTGATACGCCGATCAACTCCGACACACGCCGAAGGCGGGCCGTCGACGCTTTGCCGATCTTCTGGACGATCACGCCGGGCAAGGTCTGATGACGGGCCCAGTCCGGGTTCTCGCGCAGCGTCGTCTCAAGCGTGTCCAGTGAGGCATCCCACATCTTCGCGTCGGCCTGCGCCATCGCCTTGTCCATGGCGTAGCGGTTACGGGCTGCCTCGGTCAGCGTAGACACGTCTTGAATGGATCCGATGAGGGCGAGCGCCTTGCCAGTCTGTCCCAACGCTACGTTGACGCCCACGGCCTGAGTCGTCGCGCTGACCGGTCCGAACAGGGTGCCATGCGCACGTACTTCACGGCCCATGCGTGCGCCGGTGGCATGCGACTGCGACAGGAAGTCTCCGGCCCGTTCCTTGTCCCCCATTCGGCTCGCCACGACCGCAGCGAAATTCACGTGCGACCCGTATGCGGTCAGCTCCTCCGATGTCGCCTGGGAGAAACGTGGCTCGATGTCCACCGCCGACTTCTCCGCCAGCGCCAGGGCCTCCGGCAATCGCGCGTCCCTCAGATACACCCACGCCCGGCCCGATCCGACCAGGGCCACCCGCATGTCGTCCGCAGCCCGCTCAGCCGCCTGCTGGGCGTGCCCGATTGCCGCGTACGCCAAGTCGCGGGCACCCATCAAATTCGCCACGTACGCGGCAACGCGGTAGGCGTCAGACAGCACCCCCCACCCCTGGGCCTGTTCGTCGGCGGTTTGTTCGTGCAGGCGAACGGCTGCCGCGGTGAGGAACGGCGCGGCGAGGGCGCCAGCCTGTACGTACTGCCCCTTCCAGTACAGCTCCCAGCACCGGTCAGTTGTCTCTTGCAGTTCTTCGAACGTGGCTGCTTCGCCCGCGTCGGGGAGTATGCCGGCGGCAGTGTCGTGAACCACCCGCGACAGCTCACGGATCACCGAACGGTCCCCTTGAGCAAGCGCCCGGCGCGGTGCTTGCTGGCCGAGGATGACCGAGGTATCCACGCTGAGGGCGTCGGCGATAGCGAGGAGAGTGGGCAGAGACAGCGCCTTGTCCTGTTCTGCTTTCTGGATGGTCACCACCGACAGCCCTGTCATCTCGGCAAGATCGGACTGCCGGATGTCGCGGCCTCGGAGGATCTTGATTCGTTCGCCCGTGCTGTAGTCGCTCCACTGGGGCATACTCGACTCCGTTTCTAGCGTCCACTAGGAACGGTACCCCTGCCCATCCGGTGGGAGACCTGGAAAAGCTCTTACGTCACTGTGACGTGAGGGGCTTTCAGCACAGCTCCCTCGGTGACATCCAGACGCAGCCCGAAGGCTTGACGACAACGCAGGGCAGGAACGCGGCTGGGCTGCGGGCCGCTCAGGAGCCGGTACAGTCCGATCGGCAGTGAACGAGGAACAACGTCCCGTCCTCCCGGCTGCTGCTCCGTCGTCGTAGCTTGCACCGGACGTCACACGCCAGGGTTAGTACGGCAACCGCATTTGAGGGTTGTGGCCTCGGCGTTTGTAGTGGGATCGGCGGGCTCGGGCCTGGCTGCGGCGTCGGAAGTGTGACCAGCGCAGATGGTGCTCGTTGTTGTGGTGGCAGGGCTTGACCAGGTGGCCTATCAGGCGGCGGATCTCCGGGACGCTCAGGGGTATCAGCTCTTGCTCGTCGTCTACGCTGCCCCTTTTACGGCTTCTTCGGCACGGACGGCTGTCAGATAGGCGAGAGCTGCCGTGGCCAGGGTGATGTGCCGGTACCACGCGCGGTAGAGCCTGACCTGGTAGTGGTCCAGGCCGCACTCGTTTCGTTACGCGCGAACGGCTCGAACACCTCCGCCGCGAACGCCTCCAACTCACCACGCACCACAGCTATCTCGTCAGGAGTCACAACTCCTCAACGCCACACAGAACCCGAAAGACACGCAACACCACAGCCCACCTGACCAAGCACTACTAGTTGTCCGACCGCACCCCCCTGGCCAGGGAACCCTTCCCCGCAGACCGTGCCGGTCGTTCAGCATTCGTTTATCCCGACCCGGCACCCTCGTACCTGTCAGACCGTCGCGTCGGGGGGCAGACGGTCCGGTCCGGAGCCAGAGCGGTTATCGTGCGGCTTCGAACGCCCGTCCGGCAGCCCTCGGGGGAGCTTCCGGGCGGGCGTTGTTCACTCCTGACCACAGCAGAGGACTCAAGCGCATGAGCGACACGAAGAAGAACGCGGACGCCGCTCCAGCGGACAACCACATGCCGAGCGAGCCGAAGTCCGACGCGACCGTCACCACGCTCGACAACCACATGCCGAGCGAGCCCAAGTCGGACGCGACCGTCACCACGCTCGACAACCACATGCCGGCCGAACCGGCCAAGGACGTCATCACGTCCATGGACAACCACATGCCCGCCCCGCCCGCCCTGGGCCTGGACGGCAAGTAGACCTTCTCCACACGGGGATCGGCCGCGGCGGCGCGGAGGGGAGCCGCCGCGGCCGAAGTGTGTCCGGGAGCGGCGGGCGGTCTCCGGGTGGTCGGCGGCGACGACGGCGACCGGCTCGCCGTGGCGCCGTCGCGCCGGTCCACGCCGGGCCGCGTCACCGCCCCCGGCGCAACTCCCCCTTCACCACCTTCCCGCTCGCGTTCCGCGGCAGTTCCGTCACGAACTCCACCGACCTCGGCACCTTGTAGTTGGCCATCTCGCGGCGGGACCAGGCGATCAGGTCGTCGGCGGTGAGCCGGGCGCCCGCGCGGCGTACCACGAACGCCCTGCCGACCTCGCCGAGCCGCGCGTCGGGGACGCCGATGACCGCCGCGTCGGCCACGTCCGGGTGCAGGCCGAGGAGTTGTTCGATCTCCGCCGGGTACGCGTTGAAGCCGCCGACTATGAACATGTCCTTGATCCGGTCGGTGATCCGGAGGTTGCCGGCGGCGTCGAGGACGCCCACGTCCCCGGTGCGCAGCCAGCCGTCCGGCGTCAGCGCCTCGGCCGTGGCCGCCGGGTCCTGGTAGTAGCCGCGCATCACGGTGAAGCCGTCGACCAGCACCTCGCCGGGGGTGCCCGCGGGTACCGGCGTGCCCGCCGGGCCGGCGACCCGGACCCGGGTACCGGGGATCGCCCGGCCCGACGTCGAGGCGATCACCGCCGGTTCGTCGCCGCGGCGGCACATCGTCACCATGCCGCTCGCCTCCGACAGCCCGTACGCCGTCAGGACCGTCGCCACGCCGAGTTCGCCCCGCAGCCGTTCCACCAGCCGCAGCGGCACGACCGCCGCGCCGGTCACCACCAGGCGCAGCGCCGACAGGTCGTGGGTGTCGCGGGCCGGGTGGTCGAGCAGGGACTGGAGCAGGGTGGGCGGGCCGGGCAGGACGGTGATCCGTTCCGCGGCGATGTTCGCCAGCGCCGTGTCCACGTTGAACACGGGCTGCGGGATCATCGTCGCGCCCCGGGTCAGGCAGGCGATCACGCCCGCCTTGTAGCCGAAGGTGTGGAAGAAGGGGTTCACGATGAGGTAGCGGTCGCCGGTGCGCAGGCCCGCGAGGTCGGCCCAGATCTCGTAGGTCCGCAGCGACTGGGCGTGGGTGATCATCGCGCCCTTGGGGTGGCCGGTGGTGCCCGAGGTGAAGATGATGTCGGAGAGGCTGCTGCCGTCCAGGTGCGCGGCGCGGGCGTGCAGTGCGGCCCGGCCCACACCCTCCCCGCCCGCCAGGAAGTCCTTCCAGGTCCGGAAGTCGGCGGGGGCGTCGTCGGCGAGGACCACGACCTCCTCCAGCGCGGGCAGGCCGGGCAGCGGGCCCGCGGTCCCGGTGCCCTCGGCCGCCGCCCGGCGCAGCGAGGCCACGTAGGAGGTGCCGAGGAACGTACCGGTCACGAACAGCAGCCGGGCCCCGCTTCTCCGTAGTACGTCCGCCGCCTCCGCCCCTTTGAAGCGCGTGTTGAGCGGGACGAGGACCGCTCCGGCGGACACCGCGCCGAGCGCGGCGACGATCCAGTCGAGGGAGTTGGGCGCCCAGAGCGCCACCCGGTCGCCGAGCCCGATGCCGCGGGCCACACAGGCCGCCGCCGCGCGATCGACGCGGGCGCCGAGTTCCGCGTACGAGACGCGGGTGCGGCCGTCGACCACCGCCTCGGTGTCCGCGTACCGCCGCGCCGCCGCGCGCACCAGGTCCGGGATGCTGCTCCACTCCATGTCACCGCGCACGACCGCCTCCACGGGCCTCCCGACGCATAGCTGACTGTCCGTCAGATTAGCTGTAGCCTGACGGACTGTCAGCAGAGCGGCAGCGCGACGGCGGTCCGGCACTCCGGGCCGCCGCCGGGCGACCAGCGTGCGGAGGTGCGTGCACCAATGACAGGAAACGGCCTGAAGGACGCCACCGCGATCGTCGGCATCGGGCAGACACCGTTCGCCAAGCACCTGCCCGAGGACGAGAAGGCCCTCGCCTGCCGGGCCGTCCTCGCCGCCCTCGACGACGCCGGGATCGCTCCCGGCGAGGTCGACGCGCTCGCCTCCTACACCATGGAGGAGACCGACGAGGTCGAACTCGCCAAGGCGGTCGGCTTCGGCGACCTCACCTTCTTCAGCAAGGTCGGCTACGGCGGCGGCGGTTCCTGCGCCACCGTCGCCCAGCTCGCCGCCGCCATCGCCGCCGGGCAGGCCACCGTCGGGGTCGCCTGGCGCTCCCGCAAGCGCGGCAGCGGCCCCCGGCCCTGGACCAACACCACGGTCCAGCTCCCCACGCCCGCCCAGTGGACCCGCCCCTACGGGCTGCTGCGCCCCGCCGACGAGATCGCCATGCTCACCCGCCGCTACCTGCACGAGTACGGCGCGACCCGCGACCACCTCTTCAACGTCGCCCTGGCCTGCCGCAACCGCGCCAACCAGAACCCGGCCGCGGTGATGTACGAACGGCCGCTGACCCGCGAGATGTACATGACCTCCCGCTGGATCAGCGAACCGCTCTGCCTCTTCGACAACTGCCTGGAGACCGACGGCGCGCTGGCCTGCGTCGTGGTCTCCCGGGAACGCGCCCGGGACTGCCCGCGCACCCCCGTCTACGTCCATTCCGCCGCCCAGGGCCTGCCCGCCCAGCACCACGGCATGGTCAACTACTGGAACGACGACCCGCTGACCGGCCCGGCCTGGACCGCCGCCCGGCACCTGTGGAAGCACGCCGACCTCACCCCCGACGACGTCGACGTCGCCCAGATCTACGACGCGTTCACCGCGCTCGTCCCGCTCTCCCTGGAGGGGTACGGCTTCTGCGGGCGGGGTGAGGGCGGCGCGTTCACCGAGGGCGGCGCGCTGGAGACCGGCGGACGGCTGCCCCTCAACACCGGCGGCGGCGGCCTTTCGGAGGCGTACGTCCACGGCTTCAACCTGATCACCGAGGGCGTGAAGCAACTGCGCGGCACCAGCACCGCCCAGGTACCGGACGCCGCCACCTGCCTGGTCACGGCGGGTGAGGGCGTGCCGACCTCCGCCCTCCTTCTGACGAACAGGAGTTGAGACCGACGTGCTTTCCCCCGTCATCGACGCCGACGGCGCACCCTTCTGGGAGTACGCCGCCCAGGGCGAACTCCGCGTCCAGACCTGCGCCGGCTGCGACGAACCCCGCTTCCCGCCCCGTCCCTGCTGCCCGCACTGCCAGTCCTTCGCCCACGAGTGGCGGGCGACCTCGGGCCGCGGCCGGATCTGGTCGTACGTCCTGCCCCATCCGCCGCTGCTGCCCGACTACGCCGCCCTGGCGCCGTACAACGTGATCGTCGTCGAACTCGACGACGCGCCCCGGATCCGGCTCGTCGGCAACCTGGTCACCGGGCCGGGGGCGCCGATCGACTCCGTACCGCCGGACCGGATCCGGATCGGGGCCCGGGTGCAGGTCGTCTTCAGCACCCAGGGCGACGGCACCTGCCTGCCCCAGTGGACCCTGGAGCGCCCGTGACCGCGGTCCGGGTCACCACCGACGCGGACACCGGCGTCGCCGTCGTCACCCTCGACCGGCCGGACCGGCTCAACGCCATCGACCTCGCCATGGCGGACGAACTCGCCGCCGCCTGGCGGGCGCTGCGGTTCGACGACACGGTGCGGGCCGTCGTCCTCACCGGGGCCGGCGAACGGGCCTTCAGCACCGGCATCGACCGGGACGTCGTCGTGCCGCAGCCCTCCTCGCCGTACATGCAGGACGATCCGCTGCTGACGATCGGGCCGAAGGCGAACGACCTGTGGAAGCCCGTCGTCGCCGCCGTGGCGGGCCTGGCCTGCGGCGGCGCCTTCTACCTGCTCGGCGAGGCGGACTTCATCGTCGCGGACACCACCGCCGTCTTCTTCGACCCGCACACCTCCTACGGCATGGTCTGCGCCTACGAGTCGGTGCTGATGGCCCAGCGGATGCCGTACGGGGAGGCCGCCCGGATGATGCTGATGGGGACCGCCGAGCGGCTCTCGGCCCGGCGGGCGTACGAGATCGGCCTGGTCTCCGAGGTGACCGGGCCCGGCGGGGCGACGGCCGCCGCGCGGGAGTGCGCCGCCGTCATGGCCGGCCATCCGGCGGAGGCCGTGCAGGGGACGGTACGCGCCCTGTGGGCGACCAGGGAGGCGGCCCTGGCCCAGGGGTTCGCCCAGGCCCCGCACCTGGTGACGCTCGGCAACCTGCCCGCCGACCGCCAGGCGGAACTGTTCGCCGACCGCCGCCCGGACGGCTTCCGCACCCGCTGAGGACGCCCGGCCGTCACCCCCTTCCGGCCGTCATCCCTGCTGCCCCTGGCCGGCGCAGCCGCCGCCGTGCCCGCCGAAGCCGCCGGAGGGCATGCCCGAGGGAAAACCGCTCGGCCTGCCGGACGGGAACCCGCTCGGGCGCCCGGACGGGAACCCGCTCGGCCTGCCGGAGGGGAAGCCGCTCGGCCGCCGGCAGGCCGACTGCGACTGTCCCCCGCCACCGCCACCACCACCGGACGTCGAACTCCCCGAGGAACTCCCCGAGGAACTCCCCGACCCGCAGGCCGCGAGCAGCAGAGGTGCGACGGCCAGCAGGGCGGCGGCAGGGAGGACTCGGACACGCTTCATGACGGGGCAACTTCCGCAGGAGTCAGGGGGCAGCAGGAGCAGCAGGGGGCAGCAGGGGGCAGCAGGGGGCAGCAGGGGGCAGCAGGGGGCAGCGGCAGGAATCACATCAGCGCTCGCTGTGCCCAGCCTGGGCGGCGGGCAAAGGGAGACCCAGGAAAAGACCAGCCCGACCCCTTGTTTCCGACCCCTCCCGGATCACCGTGCGAACTTCTCGACGGCCGCCGGGGTGACGGGGGTGAAGAAGTTGACGAGGTTGCCGTCGGGGTCGCGCAGCAGCAGCGACCGGTTGCCCCAGGGCATCGTGGTCGGCTCGGTGACGAAGTCGTCGACGAATTCGGCCAGCTGCCGGTGGACCCGGTCCACGTCGTCCACGAGGAATTCGGTGATCACGCTGTGGTTCTCCGCCGGGCGGGCGGAACCCGGGGCGAACAGCGGGACGGTGCGGGTGCCGGCGATGGCGAGGGTGGCGTGCGGGGTCCTGAGTTCGGCGAAGTCCTCGGTGGACCAGGCCGCCCGCACCCCCGTGGCCAGCTCGTAGAACTCGACGAGGCGGGCGACGTCGCCGGTGATGATGCGGATCGAGACGAAGTCCATGGTGCTCATGGCGCTGATCTCCTTGACTGAGGGAACCGATCGGCCGATCGGCCGATCGGTCGCCTCGCAGGCTAGGAGAAATAGCGGACAGTTTCGGTCCAGTATGCGCGCTAGGGTGAAGACATGTCCCGTCCCGCAGGCCGCGTACTGACCCTCCTGGAACTGCTCCAGTCGGGCGGCACCCGGACCGTGGCGGAACTCGCCGACCGGCTCGGCGTCGAGGGACGCACCGTGCGGCGGTACGTGGACCAGCTGATCGACCTCGACGTGCCCGTGGAGTCGGTGCGCGGCCGGTACGGCGGGTACCGGCTCGGCCCCGGCTACCGGCTGCCCCCGCTCATGTTCAGCGACGAGGAGGCGGTGGCCGTCCTGCTCGGCCTGCTCGCGGGCCGCCGGGCGGGACTGATGACCGCGCAGGACACGGCGAGCGAGACCGCGGCGGCGAAGATCCGGCGGGTGCTGCCGAAGCACGTCGCCCGCCGGCTCGACACCCTGCTGGAATCCCTGGCCTTCACGGACCGGCCCGGCCCGTTCGCCGCGCCGGACGCCGGGGTTCTGCTCACCGTCGCCGACGCGGTGCGCCACCGCCGGCCGGTCTCGATCAGGTACGCCGACCGCGACGGCCGGCGCAGCGAGCGCACGCTGCACGCGTACGGGATCGTCGCCCACGCGGGCCACTGGTACGTCACGGGCGCGGACGCCGGGATCGGCGAGGAGCGGACCTTCCGGCTCGACCGCATCGCGGACGCGCGGACCCTGCCCGGCTCGTTCGAGGAGCCCGCGGGCCCCTCACCGGCACAGCGCGTCCTGTCCGGGTTCGCCACCGCCGCGTACCGGCACGAGGTGACCCTGCGCATCCACGCGACGACGGCCCAGATCCGGGCCCACCTGCCCGCCACGGTAGCCACCCTGACGGAACACCCACCCGCGACGCCCGAGAACCGGGAGGCGCCCGAGAACCGGGAGGCGGACGAGGACCGGGCGGACGCACGCTGGCTGCGCGTAGAGCTACGGGTGGAACGGCTCGACTGGCTCCCCGCGGTACTCGCCGCACTCGACCGCCCGTTCGTGATCGAACGCCCCGAGGAACTACGCCCCCTGGTAACCGCACTGGCCAACCGCCTCACAACAAACGCCCAACTCCCATCTGACCCCAAAGCCACACCAGAAACCGCACGCTCAACCCCACCCCCATAAGGGGCGCGGGGAACTGCGCGAAACCCCCCACCACCCGCCACCCAAAAAACAACCCCACCCCTCCCAGGGGCGCGGGGAACTGCGCGAAAACCCCCACCCCACCCGCACCCGACAAACAACCCGACAAAGGGGCGCGGGGAACTGCGCAAACCCCCCACCATCCCGCACCCGACACACAACCCCACCCAGGGGCGCGGGGAACTACGCAAAACCCCCCACCCCACCCGCACCCAAAAAACAACCCAATCCGCCCAACCCAGCGGAGCGAACCGTCACGACGTCCGAGCCGTCCCCGTCCCCTTCTCCGCGTCCAACGCGTACACGCACCGGTCCTTGCTGCACGCGTAGACCACCCCGTCCGTCACCACCGGGGAGCCGGTGATCTCACCCCCGGTGGCCAGCTTCCAGCGCAGTCGGCCGTCGTCGGCCTTGAGCGTGTACAGCAGATGGTCGGTGGAGCCGAAGTGGATCCGGCCCTCGGCGACCGTCGGGGAGCCGACGATGTCGCCGCCCGCCTGGAAACGCCACTTGGGCGTGCCGGTGACCGCGTCCAGCGTGTACAGCCCCTTGCCGCTGCCGACGTGCACGTGGCCCCCGGCGACCAGCACCGGCTCGATGGACGACCGGGCCTCGGTGGCGATGCGCCAGCGGTCGCGGCCGTCGGCGGCGTCGAGGGCGTAGACCGTGCCCAGGTAGTCGGCCAGGTAGATGCCGCCGCCGGTGACGGCGGGGCCGGGCACGAAGGCCGGCGGGCAGAGGAAGACCGCCGGGGCCTCGAAGTGCCAGCGGACCATGCCGCTCGCCACGTCGACCGCGAGGACGCGGGAGCCCGCGGAGACGTACACACAGCCGTCGGGGGCGTGTGTCAGCCGTACCGGGACCCCGCCGCAGGAGGCGGCGTCACCGATCGGGTACGACCAGCGCTCCTCGCCGGTACGCGCCTGGAGGGCACGCAGCCGGGCGTCCTGCCAGATGAAGACGGTGCCGTCGTGGACGACGGGTCCGGCCTCCGCCTCGGGGGACTCGAAGTCGGTCTGGCAGCCGCTGGTCTCCCACAGCTTCCGGCCGTCGGTCGCCTCCCACGCCTGGACGCCGCCGCCGCGGGTGCCGGTGACGACCGTGCCCCGGTCGACCTTCAGCGAGTACACCCAGGCGTCCGTGGACAGCCGCCACAGGTCGGCGCCCTCGCGGGCGTCCAGGGCAAACAGCGTGGGACCGTCGGAGGCGTGGATACGGCCGTCGGCGACCGCCATCGCCCAGGCCACGTCCCGGGTCTTGAAACGGCGGCGGCCGGTGGCCACGTCGAGCGCGTGCACCTCGAAGGAGGTGACGTAGACGAGGTCGCCGGCCACGGACGGGGTGCCCCAGACGTCGTTGGACATGCGGAAGCGCCAGGGCCGCCAGCCCGCCGCGGTCTCCGGCGGTGCGGCCGGAGCCGCCGGTACGGCGGGGTCGGCGCCCGTGACGCCGGTGCGGGGGCGGGACCAGTGGGCGGTCAGGCCGGCCTCCGGCGGGGGTGCCTTGACCGCGGCGGCGCGGGCGTCGACGACCCGGGGGCCGGGGCCGATGGGCACCTGGCCGCCGGCCAGCCGGACCGGACCGGCGTCGGGGGCGGGCGCGGGGCCGGGGACGCCGGTGGGGCCGGGGGCCGACGGGACGACCGGGTCGTACGAGGGCGGGGGCGGGGGCGGCATCGCGGGCGCCGCGGGCCGGCCTCCGCTGCGCGGACCGGCGGGCGCGGGCTTGACCGCGGGCCGCCCGCCGCGCCGGGACTCGATGAGGGCCACGGCCTTCTCGGGCAGCCACGCGGACGCGGTCCCGCTGTCGTCGGAGCCCGAGCCGAACAGGTGCGGGGCGAGCTGGGCCTGGAGGTCGGCCGGGTTGGGCCGGCCGGTGGCCTCCATCTGCATGCAGGACTCGATCAGCGGGCGCAGCTCGTCCGGCAGGCCCTTCAGGTCGGGGCCCTCGCGCAGCAGCATGAAGACGGTCTCGACCGGGTTGGCGCCGTGGAAGGGCGGATGCCCGGTGGCGGCGAAGACGAGCATCGACCCGAGGGAGAAGACGTCGCTGGCGCCCGTGACGCTGCGCGAGTCCTTGGCCTGCTCGGGGGACATGTAGGCGGGCGTGCCGACCGCGACGTTCGTCATGGTCAGACGGGTGTTCGACACGCCGGAGGCGATGCCGAAGTCGATGACGCGGGGGCCGTCCTCGACGACGAGCACGTTGGACGGTTTGAGGTCGCGGTGGACGAGACCCGCCCCGTGGATGGACTGGAGCGCCTCGGCGACGCCCGCGGCGAGCCAGCGGACGGCCTGGGCCGGCAGCGGCCCGCAGTCGTTCACTATTTCTTCCAGGGAGGGCGCGGGCACGTACGCCGTGGCCAGCCAGGGCACCGCGGCCCGCGGGTCGGCGTCGACGACCGCGGCGGTGTAGAAGCCGGACACCGCGCGGGCCGCCTCCACCTCGCGCGTGAACCGGACCCGGAAGAGCTGGTCCTCGGCCAGCTCTGTTCGGACCGTCTTGATCGCCACCCGGCGCCCGGACGCCGAGCGGGCGAGATAGACCAGCCCCATGCCGCCGGCACCCAGCCGCCCCAGCACTTCGAACGGCCCGATCCGCCGTGGGTCGTGCTGTGTCAGCTGATCCACCACTTGCCTGCCACCTCCCCGTACGGGCCGCGCCGCCTCCGTGTGTGTACGCGACCCCGTGCAGCGTCTCACCACCGCACCGCTGTGGCGGCACGCACCCCGATTCTTCCTGGCGCGGGCACAGGTTGCGAACCCGGCGACATCCGGGGTGTCTCGTAACAAGTGAGACATTCCTTCGATATGTCAGGGCTCCGGCAGGATGTCAGCGCTCCGGCAGGGCCGGGATGTCAGCGCTCCAGCAGCGCGAAGGACGCCCCTTGGTTGTCCGTGACGACGGCCACCCGACCGTACGACGCCTCGAAGACCGGCGCCTGCACCCGGCCGCCCAGCCGTTGCACCGCGCCGAGGGCCGCCGCGCAGTCGGCCACCCGGAAGTGGACGAGGAAGTGGGGCGGCATCTCGGCGGGGAAGACGTCGGAGACGGGGGCGCGGCCGAAGTCCGGCTCGGCGTCGGTGCCGAAGAGGGCGTCGTGGAAGAGACCGCCGTAGAAGGCGTTCGCGGCCTCGGTGTCCCGGGTGTACAGCTCGGCCCAGACGAACGTGCCGGTCTCGTGCCGACGCCCGAATCCGCGGTGGCGGCGGGTCTGCCACAGGCCGAAGACGGCGCCGTCCGGGTCGGCGGCGAGGGCGGCCGTGCCGAGGTCACCGACCGGCTCCGGGGGCGTCACGACCTGCCCGCCGACCGCGATGATCCGTCCGCAGAGCCGCTGTGCGTCGGGCGTCGCGAAGTACAGGGTCCACACGGTGGGCATCCGGCCGTCCGCCTTGTACGTGAGCCCGGCGACCGGCGAGCCGTCCTTGCACCCCCACACCGTCGACTCGGACGCGGGTGTGACCTCGTCGAAGGTCCATCCGAACAGCTCACCGTAGAACCGCCTGCCCGCCGCCAGGTCGGGAAGCTGTGCGTCCACCCAGCACGGGACGCCCTCTGCGTACACCGATGCCCTGTTTTCGGCCATGCCGTCAAAGTAACCGCGTCCCGCGCACCCCGCAGACCAGGCACACCACTCTCCGTACTCGTATGCACCCCATTTGCAGTCGGCCGAATCGCGCTCCGATCACCCCTCGGTAAGCTGACGGCATGACAGGACAAGTGCGTACCGTCGACGGCCGCGTGGCCGGCCGGCGTGGGCAGGCGACCCGGCAGAAGCTGCTCGACTGCCTCAGCGAGATGCTCAGCTCCTCCCCGTACCGGGACGTCAAGGTCATCGATGTCGCCCGGAAGGCGGGCACTTCGCCCGCGACCTTCTACCAGTACTTCCCGGACGTCGAAGGTGCCGTCCTGGAGATCGCCGATCAAATGGCCGCCGAGGGCGCGGGGTTGACCGAGCTGCTGGCGGGGCGGTCCTGGGCCGGCAAGGCCGGTTGGCAGACCGCGCAGGAACTCGTGGACGGGTTCCTGGACTTCTGGCGCAAGAACGACGCGATCCTGCGGGTCGTGGACCTCGGCGCGGCCGAAGGGGACAAACGGTTCTACAAGATCCGCATGAAGATCCTCAACTCGGTGAACAACTCCCTCTCCGAGTCCATCGCCGAACTCAAGGCGAAGGGCCGGGTCGACAAGGACGTCAACCCCGCGGCGGTCGCGGGCTCGCTGGTCGCGATGCTCGCCGCGGTGGCCTCGCACCAGAAGGGCTTCCAGTCCTGGGGCGTCAAGCAGGCCGAGTTGAAGCCGAACCTGGCGTTGCTGATCCATCTGGGCGTGACCGGCAAGAAGCCCACGAGGTAGGCCGCTTCTTAGGCACGTTCTCTTATCGGCGCCCCAAGTCCTGTCTGGCGGGCGGTGGTTCACTCGTCTCGGGTGGGCCACCGCCCGTCGTGTCATGCGGACCCGCCCGCCGCGGTTCCAGAGAGGCGAGAGACCGAGGGGTCACCGCTTGGGTGCCACCCTCGCAGCCCGGGAAGCGGCTGCCACTCCCCCCGCCGGACCCGCCGGACCCGCCGGGGGCGGGGTAGTCCGGGGCTGCTGCCAGGTGGGGGTGAGAGCCATCACCGTGGCGGCGTCCACCGGTGGGACAGGGCCGCGGTCGGATCCCCGACCGGACTGCGTCTGTCCTGTTCCGGGAGACATCTGTCCTGTTCCGGGAGAAAATCGGGCCGGGCTGTGGAGCGCGGCGTCGATACTGTTCGAGAGGCTCGGCCCAGCATCGATGGCAAGCAATTCGCCATAGCCGGAGACATCGCTGGAGACATCGCCGGAGACATGGCCGGAGACTGGCCGGCGCCCGGTTCCGGGTGCGTGGCGATCGGCTGGAATTCCCGCGGACTCCCCTGAACCCGGCAAGACCGCGGAGTCACGTACTGCACCATTCCGCATGGGCAGCAGCGGCACTTCCGCATGACGCTCCGCCGCGACGCGCTCCGTCACCTCGGATCCGATGATCACGCCGTACGAGATCGCTTCCACTGTCGCGGATGCCGCACGAACGATATCGATGGACTTGTGAGTGAGTACGCCATCGAGCACACCGGAACTCCCTACGGCATAGCCGACCGCTCCTGCCATGTTGAGGATTCCGCCGAACATCTTGCCGTAGTTCGGTTTCGGTAGGTTCTCGTCCGGATTTTTGTATGCCCGCACGCATACCCGGAGTTCGTCGAAAAATGCTTGCGCCCCGACGAGCCCGTTGATCGCAAGCCCCGCCGCATACCATGGCTTGCTCTGTATGCCGGTGCCATAACCCTGAAGCATGTAGGAGTATCCCTCGCGCCCGGCGTCCATCGCCCGCCTGGCGATGGAAACCCTGGCCCGTTCCGGATCCCCGGAGGATCCCTCTATGACCAGATAGGCTCCGCCCGCAATTTGTGCACCGGCCCCCGCCACGGCCGGACCGACCGCCCCCACGTTGGACGCTGCGTACACGCCGAGCCCCGCCATATTGGCAATCCCGGCGCCAACTTTGTAGTAATTAAGGTTCGAGTTCTCCTCGTCCTGCGCCCACCGTACGACCTCTTCCAGGACGGCCTTGGCTCCCACGTCCCCGTTCACGCCGACTCCGATGGCGTACACCATGGGACTCTGCGCAAAAATACCGGCCGCCTGTATCGCATGCGGAGCCCCCTCAAGACCGGATTTCCCCACGATCTCCGCGATGGTTTTCCAGGGTAGCTCCGCAATGGTCTTCCGAGTCAGCTCGATGCTGGATTTCCAAGGCGATGCGAGATAACGGACCACATGTGAACCCGCCACGACCGTCCTCCCCTACCTGATCCTCAATTCCGGTGCATCACGCCACCTCAGAAGACGTGGGAGCCCACGCTCACGGCTCATGCACTTGCGGCTTCCATACACGGAAGGGGTTTTTATTAACGGCTTCCGAACAGAAGCACGGCAGCGCCGACTGACCGACCCTCGTCCGTCCCGTCGCCCGTCCCCTCGTCCATCCCGTCGCCCGTCCCGTCATACGTCCATCCGTCCGTCGTCAGGTCAGCCCTCCCGCCGGGGAAGTCCCGGGGTGTAGCCCCGCACGTGTTCCGGGCAGGTCCACACTTCGAGTCCGGGTCCGCTTCCGGTGTCGATCCACTCGACGAGTACCGCTTCGGCGGTCTCGCGCAGGCAGCGCGCGCAGACCCGGGTCCGGGCCGGGGGTTGGGCCGGAGTCCCGGCCGGGGTACGGGCTTTGTCTTCGGGTGCCCGGCGGGTCATGCGGTCGCCTCCGTGGCGGGGGATGTGGTGGTGAATGTGGTGGTGAAGGCGGAGAGGGGGAACGGGGCACCGTCGTAGGTGTACGGGTAGTCCACGCCCAGCGCGGCGAGGGCTGCCGCGCGCCGTCGTTCCCAGGTGACGGCCGGGGGTGGGGCCGTCGGTGCGGCGAGGACGTAGGGCCGGACGAGGCGTACCTCCTCACCCCTCAACGGGGCATGCCGGGCGCGGACGTGGTCGGGGATCGGGGTGGACCAGGCGTAGGCCCTCGGACTCCGGCCGGCGGGTCGCGGGGGGGTCTCGGGCACGGGCGGGGTGGTCTCGGATACGGGCGGAGGGGTGGGGGGCGGTACGGCGGACAGGTAGCGGGCGCTGTGGCGGCCCGGCCGACGCGTGCGGCGGGGACGGCGGTGGCGGCGGGAGCAGCGGGGGACGAGGACGGAGACCGCCCTGGAGAAGGCGCGGGTGATGGCCTCGCGGATGGTCGTGGCGGTGCTGTGGGTCATCGGCGGGGTACGCCCCAGTCGTTCAGGCGTTCCGCGACCCAGGTGTGGCTGACCTGGAAGGACCGGGCGAGGGAGGTGATGGACTCGCCGTCCTGGTAGCGGGTGATCACGTCGGTGCGGTGGTCGGTGAACTCAGCCTGTGCGGCGCGTACTTCGGCTCTCGTCCGGCGGGGCATGCGCCCGCGGAAGAGGCGCCTGGCGGGGCGGCGGTGCAGGTGGGCCTCGTAGCGCTGGCGGCGCGGGACGCCCCATTCGTCGAGGCGGAGGGCGAGCCAGTGGGGGGTGACGCCGTACGCGTCGGCGATCCGGGCCAGCGGTTCCCGGGAAAGGTACCGCTCGATGACCGTCTCCTTGTCCGCCCGAGCGAACTCGCGCGCTGCGGCCTTCTCGGCGGGGGTCGTGCGGCCCATGGGCCTGCCTCCAGAGGGTCTCGGCGGGTCGGCGGGCCGTACGGAGAGGATGAACGTGCCGCCCGCGTCGGGTACCCGGACCACCAGCGGGCGCCCGCCCCTGATGCGCTCGCGGGCGGCGCACTGCTCGTCGGGGTCGGTGACCCACGCGCGCAGCTCGGTGGGACAGTCGGGCACGGGTACGGGCACCGTGCGCATCGCCGGCCGCACCCAAGCCGACCGGGCCGGGTCCGGGTCAGGGTCCGGGTCCAGCCGGTCCGCGATCCGCAGCGCCTCGCCGCACAGCCAGCGCAGCGCCAGCACCGGGGAGGCGGTCCGGTAGGCGCCCAGGACGTACTGCACGGTCCCGGCGGTGCCGAACACCGGCCCCACGGCCCGCACCTCCGCCCGGTAGCCCGCGGGCGCGGACCGTGACCTGCCGCTCGCGCCGGGCCCGCCCGTCACCTCGCCCGCGGGTGCGGTCACAGCACCTCACCCCGGCTGCGGGCGTTCGCGCGGGCGGTCTCGGCGCGCAGTCGCTGCGCGGGGCTGGCCGGGTGCGCGTCGGCCGGGGCAACGGTCCACTCCCGCCCGCCTGTTACGGCGCGCAGATACCAGAGTCCACCCAACTCCCCTCTAAATTCGCCGACTTGTTCGTCAGGGTCCACCAATAGCGTGCCGGTGGGCGGTACCTGCGGAGGCTGCTGCCACTTGGTGGGATCGTTCTTGACGGGCACGACGACTCCTCTCTGTAGCGACTCCGCTACCGGGTGGATTCAGCGTGACCCACAGTTGGAAACCCTTCAAGTAATCGAGATTGAAGGAAGGTCTTGGTGGTGACATGGTCAACCGCAAGGAGTTGAACCCCGAGAGGAGCCCGCAGGCGGCCTACGGGGCACGTCTGCGCAGCTTGCGAGAGAAGCGTGGGTGGAATCAGGAGGAGCTGGCCGAACGTCTGGAATATTCCAGCCAGCATATTTCGGCCGTGGAAACTGCTCGCAAACCGCCGACCCTTCCCTTTTCGCGCAAAGCCGACGTCGTCTTCGGGACGGCCGGGAGCACCAACTCACTCGAACGCGAGTGGCGTGACTTGCGCCACGGCAACCTCCTGGAGGGCTTCACGGAGTACGTCGGGTACGAGGGCCGGGCTGTGGAGATCCGGTTGTACGAGATCGGGATCATCCCTGGTCTGTTGCAGACACCGCAGTACGCACGGGCGCTGGCCGACGCCGCCCTGCAACGCGGGGCGATCACTCCCGAGCAGGCCGCCGAGCGCGTTTCGTTCCTCGCGGAACGGCAGGCGCTCCTGGAGCGGGAGCGTCCGCCCATGCTGTTCCTGGTGATGGACGAAAGCTGCATCCGCCGCCCCATCGGCAGTCCGGGAATCATGAACGCTCAGCTTGAGCGACTGATCGAGTTCGCCGCCAAGCCCAACACCGTGCTCCAGGTCGCGCCGTTCGACATAGGAGAGCGTCGCTATCTCAACCTGCCGGTCAACCTGCTGACGCTGTCGGACCGGTCCGTGATGTGCTACGCGGAGTCCCAGACCCAAGGGCATCTTGATCGCGAAATCGCCTCTGTGGTGCCCATCTTGACGGCCTACCATCAACTACAGGCCGAAGCGCTGTCGCAAACGGCATCCGTGTCCATGATCAATCAGTTACGAAAGGGCATCCTGTGACGACCGAATCCCCCCGCTGGTTCACGTCCTCCTACAGCGACAACGGCGGCAACTGCATCGAGGTCGCCACCAACCTCGCCGCGCCCCACGGCCTCGTCCCCGTCCGCGACTCCAAGAACCCGGACGGCCCGGCCCTCCACCTCCCCACCCACGCCTTCACCACCTTCGTGACAGGCGTCAAGGCCGGAGACCTCGGCACCGTCGGCACCGTCTGACCACCGAGTCCTCCCCTCCCTCCCGTGATCGACCAGCAACGAAAGGGCACCCCGTGACAACGGAACTTCCCCGCTGGTTCACGTCCTCCTACAGCGACAACGGCGGCGACTGCATCGAGGTCGCCACCAACCTCGCCATCGCCACACCGCACGGCCACGGCCACGTCCCCGTCCGCGACTCCAAGAACCCGGACGGCCCGGCCCTCCACCTCCCCACCCACGCCTTCACCACCTTCGTGGCAGGCGTCAAGGAGGGGGAGTTCGGCACCGTATGACCGCCCGGCCGCCCGGCCGGAGGGCCCCGCCACGCCTGAACTCACGACGTTCGTGTCCACGGCGCGGCGGGGCCTCCCGCACCGACCCGGGGCGGACAGGCTCATCGACTTCCTTGGCCAGGCCCATCGCTGCCGTCACGGTGCCCCCAGGCCAGGTGCGCCTACACCTCAGTACGTCCTCCGGGCGGTGCCGGCCGGCATCCGGCGGACACGTGCCAACGGCCGGACCCGCCCGCCCCCTTGCAGTCCACGAGCCGCTTGACAGCGTTGGTCATCGAGTGCAGCCTTCGCCCCTGGCTGTACGGACAGACCGTGAAAGGAGCGAAGGCGAGTTGCCGTTTTCACAACAAGATCTCGGACATCCTCGACGAGCCGGGGCGCGCCAGAACCAGCCACTCCCCGCTCCGTTCATGCAACGCATCTCCCTGAGCACCGTCCCCAATTGATCACGGTTCGTACCTCCGGTGGAACAACCGACACGAAAGCACCGACAACGGCCTCACGAAGAGGTCTGAAAACCAGACCGAACGAAAAAACGGAGAAACGGCGAAAACATGCAGCCACAGACACAGACAAAGGCAGAGCGTTGGAAAAGGTTCGGTGAGGCACTGGACCTTTACTACACCGACCCCGGCAACCAGGGGACAGTTCCATCACAACTCTACGACCTGGTAGCGAATGGAGTCACTTACCGCAATTTTGGACGAAATGTCCAACAGTACATACTGGGTGGACTGCCCGAAAGCTGCCCGGAAGACGTCCGAAAGAGGATGGAAAAATACCAACTACTGACCAAAGAGACCAAAGCCATGCTTGCCGCAAGGAATTTGAGGAGACAACCCAGGAGACCGAACCCACATAATGGAACTCTCGTGCAATTCTCCCACAGCGGCGACGTGCAGACAAGCACATTCGAGGTCCCGCTGAGCGCCGCTGAAATACAGATGTTGCAGGATCTGGGCAACGCGGTGAACGCCAGCCTGCCACAGTCCGAAGTCACAGCTTCGCATCCGTTCAACCAGGCGGCGTCGTTCGCTTCCATGTCAGTCGACACCGAGCCAACAGATACCTTTCCCAACGGCATCCTTCCGTACGCCGGTTCAGGTTCGGCGGCTCCCTTGCCGTACTCCCCCGCGTTCGATTTCCTGCCGGACAACGACACAGCGCAGACGGCACTGAAGGCCGACGAAGCATTCCAGACACCGGATGCGAACAGTTTCTCGCAGATTCCCTATCCGATGGATCAGGATCAGGGGAACAGGATGAGCAGCAGCTACCTGTCACCGTACAGACAGCTGCCGTTGCCTCCGACCAATCAGGTGGCGCCGCTTGTTCCCCAGCCGACAGATACTTTCTCGTACGGAGACCTGCCGGACGATCATTCATATTCGGCGACTGAGTACTCCCCCGCGCTCAATTTCCAGCCGCCGGCCCAGGCTCAGGCATACACGACGGGCGACTACCCGTCACAGTCCGGACACACGCATCCGCGTCCGTTCTCACCAGCTCATCCCTCACCAGCTCATCACGGCTCGACGCACTCCGGCGGCGGCAGGGGCATGCGCGGCTGAGTCGGCCTCCCGGCGACGGCGTGCATCACTCCCGGACCAGCCGGAAACCCGGATCCGCCGCGCCACCCGGTCCTGGTAGGCCGCGTACGGCGGCCAGAACGCCAGCAACGCCCGCCACGCCGCCGTCCGTTCCTCGCCCTCCAGCAGGCGCGCGGTGACCGCGATGTCCTCGCCCCGCCAGTTGATCGACGCCTCGGGCCGGGCGAGCAGGTTGTACGTCCAGGCCGGATGCTCCGTACGGCCGAAGTTGGACCCGACGAGCAGCCAGCTGCGCCCGCCCTCCTCGGGCATGCAGGCGAGCGGCGTGTGCCGCGGCTGTCCGCTGCGGGCCCCGATCGAGGCCGCCACCAACCTCGCCATCGCCACACCCCACGGCCACGTCCCCGTCCGCGACTCCAAGAACCCGGACGGCCCGGCCCTCACCCTCCCCACCCACGCCTTCACTTCCTTCGTGGCGGGCGTCAAAGCGGGGGAGTTCGGCACCGTATGACCGCCCGGCCGCCCGGCCGGAAGGCCCCGCCACACCTGAACAGTCAGTTCGGCTCGGCGGGGCCTCCGGACGGCGCGCGGCCGACGGCCGAATCGTCTGACCGGTCACGCCCAACCACGGCCGTGGGGACCAACGGAACAGCCAGTAACGCTAACTGTCGGGATAAAATCAAAGCCGGTCTGCTAGACCGCAGGGACGTCAGGTGCGTTACGTTTTGCGTGATCGGAATCTTACTGAAATGAGGGTCCCTTATGCCGGAATTGTCCACCGCGGAACAGGTTGCATATGCACAGATGGCCGAAATGTGCAGAATTCCGCCCGTGGGTGGCTGGGAGGCCGCTCGCGAAGACAGCTACTTGCGCCAACAGTGGCTGCAAATGAAGGAGAGAGGTCGCAACCACCAGAGGCTTTATCTTCAAGGGGAATTTGCGGCCATATCCGAGACGGCGCGCGCGCGGGTTGCCGCGAGGGGCGGAGGTGAGAGTGAAGTCTCTAACGAAAGAGATTTCATTATCGAGGTCAGGGCTAGGGCGCAGGAAATAGGCATACTCACCCGACGCGCCTGGGAAGAGGACCCAAGCCTTGACCGTGTCCATGGGGCGGAGGAGGTGGCCCTCGAACGACTTCGGCAGGGCGACCCCGATGTGCTGGAAGCGCGGAGTCCATTGATTATGATTCCGCCTGGCTATGATGAAATGAACGATGAAATGAACGAACGCCTCCCTCCCTATCAAGCTAACCCAACTGGGTCATTCCTGCAGCAAAGCCAGTATCAGGCGTCGCAAGTGACACGGTCCTCGAACTCTAGGCTTCCATCACCACCCCCCTACCCAGGAGCACCGGGTAGTAATCAGCAACAGAATCAGAGCCGCTCGGGGGCTGGTAGGTGATTGCTTCCAAGGAGTTCAGCGATGGCCTCCGCGGCATCCCGCAGCGCGTCCAGGCCCGGGCGGTCTAACGTTCCACTCCGCGATGACCGGCCGCTCATACTCGGTGCTCAGTCGGCACAGGGTGCCGGCCAGAGCCGCGAGGGCGAGGACCGCGCGGCCGGGGGCGCGAGGGACGCGCGTGCGCGCCGGTCACCGCTCCTCCCGCGCAGAGTTGTCCGGGGTGAGCGGCGCGGGATTGTCGAGCGCGCCCGGGTCGGTGGTCCACTCCACGCCTCCGCCGGGCGGCAGGAGCCAGGCCACCGGGCGGGGGCTCTTGCTGTCGGGGGCGATGGCGCGCAGGGTTCCGCGATGGCCGGTCGCGGTGTCCTCAACGTCCCGGCCGATCCAGGGGTGATCGCGGTGGAGCAGGGTCATCGGGGCCTCACTGGCGTGGGCATGGAGGTGGTCGGCGCGGTCTCGTTCGTCTCACGTTGACCGCAAGGCGACCGTATGAGGACGCTGGGTGCGGTAGGACTGACCGTGAGTACGGGTTTCGGTGCGCAGGGCGACCGGGGAGCAGGCCGGTATGGGCAGGCCGCGACGAACATCGGCAGGAGCCGTCACCGGCTTCGTGCTGCGTCTGGTCCGCGAGTCCGTCCCGATGACGCAGGCCGCCCTGGCGGAGGCGCTGGGCGTGGACGTGGACACGTTGCAGGGCTGGGAGTCCGGGCGCGACGCTCGTGCCATGGCTGGACGCGGCAATGGACACCGACCGGATCATCGCGGCCGGGCTTGCCGGCGATGTCGGCGGGCCCCATCCGCTGGCCGTGTGGGTGCACACCCGGGACACCGCGCACATGCTGGCCTGGGCGCTGAACGGCACCGTGCCGCCCTCGCTCGCCGGACGGTTACCCGGACCCCGGCGAGGGCCGGTCGCCGTCGCACCGCAACTGGCGCCTGCCGAACGGACACTCTTCTTCGACCGCCTGTGGGCCACGACCGAGCACGCGGCCACGCAGGGCGAACCGGGGGTGCTGCTGCACCGTCAGGCGCTGTATCTGGCGTCGTACGACCACGGGCCGGACGCGGCCGCGTGGACCGCGCAGACGCTGCACCGCCGACGCGACGTCCTGGCCCGGCGGGGCTGGTCCCCGCACTGGCCGGAGGCCCGCTCCACCGCCACGGCGCTCGCCCGGCTCGGAGACCCACAGCCTCTGCTGGACTTCATCGACCGCGCCCTGGCTGACGCTGACAACGACACCGCCGAGGCGGCGAACCTCAACTACTGGGCGCTCTGGCTCGGCGCGCTGCCCGTACCGCAGCCGGACGACGCCTTCATGCGCGACCGGGCCCTGACGGGCTGGGACCCGGTGACCCTGCTGCGCGGGCTTACCCGCGGGCTGCACGTGGCGCCCGGCTACGTCGACCTGTACGCGCACTCGCTGTGGGCACTGCTGACCGCGTTCCCCTGGCTCCCGCAGGCCGCCGGACAGCTCGCCGGGCCGCTGCGCGAGCGAACCGCCCAGCTCCTGGACAGCGCGGCCATCTCGGCGAGATCGAGGCGCGAACTCACCCACGTCCACCGTTTTCGATCACAACCGCTGACGATGGAGGACCGCATGGCCGACGACACCACCAGGAGCACCGCGAGCTTCATCTCCGAGATGGGCGTGCTCAAACGGGTCGCACGGACCGGCTGGTGGTTCACCGGCAACAAGGCCCCGGAGTCCGTCGCCGAACACTCCTTCCGGGTCGGGGTGATCGGCTCGGTGCTCGCCATGATGGAGGGTGCCGACCCGGCCCGGGTCGCGCTGATGTGCCTGTTCCACGACAGCCAGGAGACCCGCGTCGGAGACATCCCGCACATCGGCCGGAAGTACATCAGGGCCGCGCCGAACGGTGAGGTGACCGCCGATCAGGTCGCCAACGCCCACCCGGCCGTCCGCGAGGGCGTGCAGGGCGCGGTCGACGAATACGAGACGGGCGAGACCCCGGAGGCGATCGTCGCCCACGACGCCGACAAGCTGGAGTGCCTCGTGTCGAGTACCGGGAACAGGGCTACAGCCTTACCCAGAACTGGATCGACACCGGCCTCGCGGCGCTGAAGACGACCTCGGCGAAGGCCCTCGCCGACGCCGCGCTGTCGATGCCGTCACTGGAGTGGCAGAAGAACTTCCTGCCCTGATCCCGACCGCACTCAGGTAAGGGGGCCCTGGCGTACGCCAGGGCCCCCTACATTGCCGCTCAGACGGCACCCCCGATCTGACCGCCCCCGCCCGGCACCCGGCTCACTCCTCCGCGCCGTCGTCGTCATCGTCCAGCTCGACCGCGTCCGGGTCGCGCAGGGGCCGCAGCGCACCGGCCGCCGGGGTAGAGGCCGTGAAACCGTAACGGCCCAGGCAGTTCAGATTCCGGTGCTTGAGCGGGGGCAGCCGGGCCACGTCCTCGTCCTTGATCTCGTGCCCCTCGGCACGGAGCTGGGCCACGGCGGCGTCGAGGTAGCGTGTCGTCCACAGGACAACTGCTTTCAAAACCAGTCCAAGTGACCCTAGTTGATCTTCCATTCCGTCCCGGTATGCCTGGTGGATGGTGCCCTTCTTGCCGTGGCAGATGTCGCGGGCGAGCTTGTGGCGGGACTCCTGGACGGTGAGCTGCTTGTGCATCTGGCGGCGGTAGGTGTCGTCCATGGGGTCGACGACGGCGAGCAGGTGAAGGGTCTTGGCTATGCGGCCGTACCCGGCGAACGCCTGCCCCAGGGGCGCCGAAGAGGCAGCCGGGAACGGTGCAGTGCGTGAGCTCGCCCAGGCCCCGGAGAGGAGGGCCGGGGTCGGTGAGGAAGACCGCGAGGTCAGGGCGTCCGTCCCGGCGCCAGCGCTGGGCATGGCCGGTGCACAGGCCCTGCTCGTGAGCGGCGCGGTTGCAGCCCACCACCGGGCAGCGCTTCCAGCCCAGAACCGGGTCGTCAGCG
The DNA here is from genome assembly GCF_042896695.1 of Streptomyces sp. NPDC001270. NCBI lineage: Bacteria > Bacillati > Actinomycetota > Actinomycetes > Kitasatosporales > Streptomycetaceae > Streptomyces > Streptomyces sp. NPDC001270. The sequence goes on from NZ_JBIAXM010000006.1 coordinate 29,943, forward strand.
TCGGGGACCAGGACGTCGACGCGGAACTCCGAGCGGACCGCGGCCAGCAGCTTCTCCAACAGCCCGGATCGGCCGAGCAGGCCCGCGGGCAGAGGCGTGACGGTCACAGCCGCACCTCCCGACCGGTGAACCAGCCCGCCGCTTCCAGCGTCCGGCGGGCGTCCTCAATGGTGAGGTGCCCGTACGTATCCATCGTGGTGGTGATCGAGGCGTGCCCGAGGAGTTGCTTCACGCTCTCCATGCCGGCCCCCTTGCGCAGCAGCCAGGTGGCGTATGTGTGACGGAACTGGTGCGGCTCGAAGTCGATGCCGGTGCGGCGGCGCAGCCGTTCCACCAGGTCATAGACGGCGGAGTAGGTGAGCGGGCGGCCGTGCGGGCGGCCCCAGAGGTTGACGAACACGTAGTCCGAGTCGAGGGCGCCGTACTCGCGGTTGAGGTAGTCGGCATACAGCCGCATCAGCTCCGCGCTGGCCGGGACCTCCCGTGAGCGGCCCGACTTCGCCCGCACCCGGTTCGCGTTCGGCCGTGGGATGACGCTCACCTGCCGCTCGGCGAGCGCGATGTCCTCATGCCGCAGGCCCAGGGCCTCGCCGATCCGCAGCCCGGTGTCCAGCAGAAGCGCGAACAGCAGCCGGTCCCGCAGATGCTCGCATCCGTCCAGCACCGCCTGGGCGTCCCCGGCGGACAGCACGACCGGCCGCCGACGCGGCTGCCGCAGCCGGATCGTGCGCGCCTTCTGCGGACGGCTCTTGGCGATGTGCTCCAGGAACGGCTTGTAGGAAACTGCCGCGACCACGGCGGCCGGCAGGCCGCATCGTCACCATCAGGTCGCCGAGCGGCACCCCGTGACGGGTGTGAAACTCGCAGAACGACGACAGTGCGGCGAGCTTGCGGTTCACGCTGGACTCCGCGCAGTGGTGGTCCGCCGTGGGCAGCACCGCGACCTTTCCGTCCCGGGCCTGCGGCGGCAGCCGCAGCCAGCCCACGAACCCGGCGACGTCCTCCAGCGTCACCGACCGCCAATCCAGCCCCCGACCGGCCAGGTAGACGAACCAGTCCTTCAGATCGTGGGCATACGCCTTGACCGTGTTCGGTGACTTCTCGCCCCAGGCCAGGTAGGCCAGGTAGCGCTCGATCGGCACGACGGCCACGTGGTCGTCTCCGAGGACGGTCCACGACTCGACCTCCGAGTCCGGCATCAGCACGCGCTGTACCCGCATGGAACCTCCCGCTCATCCGTGGTGGATGACGGAAGGTAATCCCATCCAGGACGGGGCCGAAGTGGCTTCACTCGTACGTGCTGGACGTCCTGGACGGTGCCTCAGCGACTCCAGATAACGAAGCCGAGCTGATGGTGCGCGGAGCGCCGCCGGGCGATCAGATCGCGGTCGACGTCGTCCAGGAAGAAGAACCGCTCCAGCTCCGGGCGGGTCGGCTCCTCGGCGAACTTCCCGTACGCCTCGGCCTGCTCATCAGTCAGAAACTCCACCGGCACGAGCGGACCGTAGCCAGCCCCGGCAGTGATCGAGGATCTTCCTCCGAACCCCCGCACGGGGCCGATCATCTGTGCTAGACGACCAAGATCAAGTGCTTAGCGTTACTGGCTGTTCCGTTGGTCCCCACGACCGAACCAGGGCACTTCAACAAGATCGTGTTACGAGTTCTCAGCCACAAAGATTCAGCTGTCAAGACTTACAGCTGCCGTGTTATGAGCCTTACCAGCTTGGTGCCGGCTTCAATGATCCAGGTCGCGTGTTGGCTTTAGTGATTAAGGCCGCGTGTGCTTATAGTGACAGCGGGAAGGCCAGTCCCCGTCATTCGAGCAGGTCAGACCCTCGGTGTCTGGTGACGACGGACATCCACTCCACCGCGGCGGGATACGTTTCATGACGGATAGCAGCGAAAATGGGAATGCGGGACGACCACGCGGGAACCTGAATAGGCGACGCCTTCTTCAAGGGACAGCGGGAACCTTCGGTGCCGCTCTGGCATCCGCCGGCATCTATAAGTTGATCGACACCATGGCAAAACCACCGGACCGCCCCACGGCCGTCGACAGCCCGCCGATCCAGGAACAATACATCCTCCAGAACGAGCAAGTGGTCATGGTCGATGGCTCGGGCGTGAAAAGCAGCAAGGGCACGATTGCCGTCCGGGTGCCGACCCTGCACAATCATGTCATTACCGCAAGGCTGAATGTACCGGCGAAAGCCAAGGCGTTGCAGGAGGCGCAGCACCACCTTGAGTCCACCCTCCTGGATCTGGAACGCCAATTTCCGCCCACAGCCACAGGAGTGGCCACCACGGTGGCCTGGGGACTTCCCTACTTTCACCACTACATCCCCACCCTGGGCAAGACGTCGGGCTTCTTCAAGGTGGGAACATCTTACCCAGCGTATCTGCCGGTCGATTTGAAGACCTCCAAGACGGAGGGCCGTACCGTATATGCGCTTCAGGAGGCCAGGACGTTCCCCAGCGACCAGCCCCCGCCCGGCTTCGGGCCGGTCCGCTTGGAACAGAATGACGTGGCCGTGCTGCTCCGCAGTGACTCGCTCGCCCATATCAAGGCGGCCCAAAACGCCCTCTTCGGGCCTGGAAGAAACCAGGCTGGCAGCTTGTTCAAGGTGACGAGTATCCGCCAGGGATTCTCCGGGGGCGGTTTCTACGGGCAACAGGGCCTGCCGAGCAAGCTGGCGCTCGCAGCCAATATCCCCGGTGCACAGTCGATTCCTCGACAGTCGCAGGGCTTCCTCGGTTTCGCGACCACCCTGGACTCGAACATGGGACCCGGCAACATCGCCAGCCTGGAGACCCTGCCCGGCCTCACCAACCAGTGGTCCAACGGTTACTTCAAACAGGGGACCACCATGCATCTCTCGCACCTGTTTCAAGATTTGGTGACCTGGTACGAGCAGAGCTACCCCCGGTACGCGGATCGCGTCCAGGCGATGCTCCAGCCCGGCCTCTCGCCTGCGCCCGCGCCGGGTACGCTCGCCCTCCAACCGCCAGGTCAAAGTGAGGCCGAAGTGGCGAAAGGGGTCGAGCGGTACCACGCCTACGGCCACACTGGGAGCATGTCGGACGTGGACAGCACCACTTCGCCGACGACCAGCAATTACGGGAAGGCGTACCCCACGGGGACGACCATCCCCGTGCGCGGCGATTTCGACACGCTGGACAATCCGTTCCACTACACATCCGATCCGACGGCAGACCACTACAGCGAGAAGCCGGCGGCCGGGTTGCACTTCATTCAGTTCCAGCCGACGATCGGCATCTTCAATCTCGTTCGACTCTCGATGGACGGCCACTATCCCGATAGGACACTCCCCGTCGAGCCGCGCAGCCCCCACGCCGGCATCAACTCGGTCCTCCAGACGACCCACCGGCAGAACTATCTGGTTCCACCACGTCGTCATCGCTCCTTCCCGCTCGCGGAGTTCCTTGCCTGACAAAGTACTTCCGGGTACTCCCGGGTACTTCCGGGTACTTCCGGGTACTTCCGGGTACTTCCGGGTACTTCCGGGTGAGAGGAGCGAGTCAGCCCCGGACCAGCCGGAACACCCGGATCCGACGCGCCACCCGGTCCTGGTAGGCCGCGTACGGCGGCCAGAACGCCAGCAACGCCCGCCACGCCGCCATCCGCTCCTCCCCCTCCAGCAGCCGCGCGGTGACCGCGATGTCCTCGCCCCGCCAGTTGATCGACGCCTCGGGCCGGGCCAGCAGGTTGTACGTCCAGGCCGGATGCTCCGTACGGCCGAAGTTGGACCCGACGAGCAGCCAGCTCCGCCCGCCCTCCTCGGGCATGCAGGCGAGCGGCGTGTGCCGCGGCTGTCCGCTGCGGGCCCCGGTGGACGTCAGGATCGCTCCGGGCAGCATGGACGTACTGGGCAGCACCCGGCCGCGGGTGAGCCGGTGCACGACCCGGTCCAGCGCGGGCACCACATGTGGGGCGACCTGCGCGAACGTCCGGGTGGCGGAGATCTTCTGCACCAGCCGCACACCGATGCCGACCATCAGACCGCCACCTCTCCCCGCTCGAAGAGACGCGCGTCCTCGGCGGACCGGGCACGCAGCCGGTGCACCGGCCCGAGGAGCAGTTCGTCGCCCGCCGCGCGCTTGAAGTACAGGTGGGCCTCATGCTCCCAGGTGAACCCGATCCCGCCGTGGAACTGGATCGCCTCGCCCGCGGCCGTCCGCAGCGCCTCCAGCGCCTGCGCGAGGGCGAGCCCGCCCGTCCGTTCGCCGTGGGCGGTCGCCCAGGCGGCGTAGTAGGCCGCCGAGCGGGCCGCCTGGATCTGTACGTACACGTCGGCCAGCCGGTGCTTCACCGCCTGGAAGGAGCCGATCGCCCGTCCGAACTGCTCGCGCTGTCCCACGTACTCGACCGTGCGCTCCAGCACCCGGTCAGCGGCCCCGACCGCCTCGGCGGCGAGCACGACGGCGGCCGTGTCACCGATCGCGCGGAACGCGCCGAGCACGTCCGCCGCGCCCTGGTCCTCCGCAGACCTTTCCTCACCGACCGTCTCGCCGACTGACTCGCCGACTGACTCGCCGAGCAGTTCGGCCGGCACGTCCCGCAACTGCACCCAGCCCTGCGGCCGGGTCGCGTCGAGCGCCGTCTGCCGTCCGCGGGTCACTCCGGGCGCGTCGCCCGCCACCAGGAAGACCAGGGTCCGCGACCGGGCGAACCCGCCGGTGTGCGCGGCGACCAGGAGCAGCCCGGCGCTGTGGCCGTCCAGCACCTGCCGGACCTCCCCGTACAGCCGCCAGCCGCCGTCCGCCCGCCGGGCCTGCACCCCGCCCGCCCGGCCGCCGCCCGCCCAGTCTCCGGTGTTGTCGCCGGTCAGGGCGAGGACGGTGGCGAGGGCGGTGCCGGGTACGGCGAGGGCGGCGGTCAGCGCGCCGGAGGCGATGCGCGGCAGCAGCGCGGCACGCTGCGCGTCGGTGCCGAGGGCGAGGACGAGCGGCGCGGCGAGTACGGAGGTGGCGAGCAGCGGTGAGGGCACGAGGGCGCGGCCCGTCTCCTCGCAGGCGAGGGCGAGTTCGGTGGCCGTGCAGCCGACGCCGCCGTACGTCTCCGGGAGGGCGAGACCGGGCAGGCCGAGCCGGTCGGCGAGCGCCTGCCACAGGTCGGGGTCGTGTCCCGCGGGGGCGTCGAGGGCGGCGCGCAGGTCCTGCGGACCGCAGCGGGCCTGGAGCAGGGCGCGCAGGGTGCGCCGCATCTCGTCCTGTTCGGCGGTGAGGCGTGCGTCCATGGCTGTTCCCTCCCGATCTGACGGTCCGTCATGTTAGGCGGCGCGGGGCCGGATGCCCAGGGTCACGACACCTGCCACGGCCCGCCATATCTGATGTACCGTCAGATTATGGCAGCGGAGCGCACGGCAACGGGGCACGCGGCAGCGGAGCACGCGGCGGTCGGGCAGACGGCGGCGGAGCGTGGGACATCGGAGCGCCCGGCATCGGACCGCCGGGCATCGGACCGCCGGGCATCGGACCGCGGGACACCGGACCCTGGGACACCGGTCGGCAGGGGATCGGGCCGCAGGGGATCGGGCCGCGCGGGATGTGGGGCGCCGGTGGCGGTGGTCGGGGTGGCCCTCTCCGACTGCGGCCGGGTGGACGGCACGACCGCCTACGCCCTGCACGCCCAGGCCGCCCGCCGCGCCCTCGCGGACGCCGGACTCGACCGCTCGCTCGTGGACGGCTTCGCCTCGGCGGGCCTCGGCACGCTGGCACCGGTCGAGGTCGCGGAGTACCTGGGCCTGCGCCCCACCTGGGTCGACTCCACCTCCGTAGGCGGCTCCACCTGGGAGGTGATGGCCGCGCACGCGGCGGACGCGATAGCGGCGGGCCACGCACGGGCCGTACTGCTGGTCTACGGCTCGACGGCCCGCGCCGACATCAAGGCGGGACGGCGCACGGGCAATCTGTCCTTCGGGGCGGGCGGCCCGCTCCAGTTCGAGGTGCCCTACGGGCACACCCTGATCGCCAAGTACGCGATGGCCGCCCGCCGGCACATGATCGAACACGGCACGACCATCGAGCAGTTGGCGCAGGTCGCGGTGCAGGCGCGGGCGAACGCGGCCCTGAACCCGGACGCGATGTTCCGCGACCCGATCACCGTCGACGACGTCCTGTCCGGCCCGATGATCGCCGACCCGTTCACCAAGCTGCACTGCTGCCTGCGCTCGGACGGGGGCGCGGCGGTGCTGCTGGCGGCGCCGGAGTACGTACGGGACTGCCGCACCGACCCGGTGTGGATCCTCGGCACCGGCGAGCACGTCTCGCACACCACCATGTCCGAGTGGCCGGACTTCACGGTCTCCCCGGCCGCGGTGAGCGGACGCCTGGCCTTCGAGCGGGCGGGGGTGCGCCCCGAGGAGATCGACTTCGCCGAGATCTACGACGCGTTCACCTATATGACGCTGGTGACGCTGGAGGATTTGGGATTCTGCGCGAAGGGCGAGGGCGGGGCGTTCGTGGAGAAGGGGCGGCTGCTGGTGCGGGGCGGGGAGCTGCCGGTGAACACGGACGGCGGCGGCCTGTCCGCCCAACACCCCGGCATGCGTGGACTGTTCCTGCTGGTCGAGGCGGTACGGCAGGTGCGCGGCGAGGCCGGTGAACGGCAGGTGCGCTCCCCGGACGGTCAGCCGCCGCGGCTCGGCGTGGCCTCGGGGACCGGGGGCTGGTTCTGCTCCTCGGGAACGGTGGTGCTCGGCCGGTGAGCGGACCGCCCGGCCGGCGGACCCAAGCCTGGTGGTGCTCGACTCGGAGTCGGTGCGCGCGGCGGCCGGGGTACCCAGGACCACCACCGGCCTGGACGCCGGCAAGAAAACCCCGGGCCATCGCCCCGGAGCCGCTGTCCGGTCTCACCGTTCCCGGGGACGCTTTGCACGATCCGCCGGCGTCCCTTGAGCCAGCCGCTCGTGGTCACCGCGGACTCTGGTGCCCCGGCTGCCGGGCCTGGACATGCCCCGCTCGGCTGTGAGCGGTGGTTGGTTCCCACGGCGAGTACGCCACTCCGTCGCCCGTCCGGGGATACACGGGGGCCGCGGCCGACAGCTCCTGCGCCGCCCGCGCCGCCTGCGTCAGCGTGTCCGTCCCGGGAGGCTGGACCTCCCACGCCGCCCCGTGCGGGTATCCGCCCGCGTAGGGCGCGGCAGGATTGACCGGCGCAGACCAGGACCCGAACATCCCGGACACCGTGTCGAAGCCACCGTCGTCAAACCCGTCCGATATCAATACGTCCATGTCGTCGTAGACCATCGGGTTGAACGCGTCCTGCGAACCGCCGGACGGCACCTCCCAGAATCCGGGCATCGTCTCCCGGAACCCGGACTGTGCAGGATGGACATCGTCACCGTGGCCCAGGGGGATACCATTCTGTGTCCACGGCATCCCGCTGCCGGCCTGCTCGGCCTCCCGCCGCAGCAACGAATAGCCGGTTCCCTCCCTCGGATCCTGCGCAACGACTGAATTCTCCGGCGAATTCGGGACCGCCGGAAGGGCCGGTGGATGATTCTTGACCTCCTGCACACCCTTCCACTCCCCTCGCCCCTGTGCACCAGATCCCACATCGCTGTGAATCTTCTTGCCGACGGCCACCATCTTCCCGCTCACTGCATCGAGAAGCATCCGATCTTCTAGGCGGACTTTCGCATGTTCCGTCAAAGCCCTCTCCGTCAGGGGACCCATCACATGGTCTATCCGCTTCAATCGATGGAGGCGCCCCGCAATGAAATCACCACCGACCATGCCGGGGAACTTGGCCTTCGCGGGCGGAAGAAATCCTGGCCGCACTCGCGGCGCCCGCCCACCCTCGGCGCAATACAGGGCCTCGATCATATTCGCGATTTCCGCGTCAGTATATCCGGACCAGTAACTCTTGCCCTTTTTGCTCCGGCTTATCCTATTCTTCGTATCACTCGTCAGGGGCTTTCCATATCTCGGCACAGCATCCTCCACGCCATAGAACCGGCAGAACCCACGGGCCAGGACGAACCCCGCCTCCGCACTACGGGCTCACCAGCCCACCGGTTCACCCCCACACCAATTTCCGCGTTTCCGGCGCCCACGTACCCCGCCCCCGGCACCCGGTAGCCACCGGCCCTCACCGCCCGCCGCCGCACGCGCGTCCCGGCGCACGGGCCGGGCGATACTCAGGGACATGGGAACGGAAACGGACCTCCACGAACTCTTGCGGTCACTACGGGTGTGGGACCCGGCGGTCACGGAACTCCCGCCCTTCGACCCGGCCACCGCCCCCGACACCCCCCTCCCCCTGTTCACCGCGTGGTTCGCTGAGGCGGTCGCGGCCGGGCAACCCGAGCCGCACACGATGTCGCTGGCGACGGCGGACGCGGACGGCCTGCCGGACGTACGGATCGTGATGCTGCACGGCGCGGACGCGACCGGCTGGTCCTTCGCCACGCACGCCACGAGCCGCAAGGGCCGCCAGCTCACCGACCGGCCGTACGCGGCCCTCGTCTTCTACTGGCCGGTGCTGGGCCGTCAGGTCCGGGTACGGGGACCGGTCACGGCGGCCCCGCCGGAGCAGAGCCGGGCAGACCTGCGCGCCCGGTCGACGGGCGCGCTGGCCGCGGCGCTCACCGGCCGGCAGAGCGAACCCCTGTCATCACCGGCCGAGTTGCGGGCCGCCTCGGAGGGCGCCTGGGGCCGGGCGCGCGAAGACCCGGAGACGCCGGTACCCACCTGGACGCTGTACCGGCTGCGCCCGCACGAGGTCGAGTTCTTCCAGGGCGACCCCGACCGCAGGCACGTCCGGCTCACCTACCTGTGCCAGGGAGGGCGTTGGGAGCGGCAACTGCTGTGGCCGTGAGCGGCAGCCCCTGTGTCCGGCCGCCCCGCGCCCCGGCCCTGCGCCGCCGCACACGGCCCCACTCGATCCCTTCGGCATCCCTTGTGACCCGCACATCGATGCCTGAAATCCGACCCTGGAACAGCTCTGGCGGGTGCGTAGGCGGCGGAACCAGTGCAGGAGTGCGAAGGCGGCTTCGGCGATCCAGCGCTGGCGCTCCGGCCGGAGCCATGCTCGCTGCCGCAGCCGGCGATGACCGGGGGCACGCCCAGGTCGCGTCGGCCGCGGCGGCAGGTGTCGCCGGCACGTGCTCCCGGAGCCGTAGCCCAGCTCCTGCGACAGGAACTGCCGGGGATCCCCGCGGGCTCCCCGTGAACCGAATCCGGCGCCTTCCCGTTGAGGTGTTACTAGCGACTTCTCATCAGGACCGGCCTACTGCATCCTGCGCCTGCCGAGCACCAATCAAACGCACCGACAAGGAGAAGGCATGCCATATTCCGACGCCCAGAAGAAAGCCCTCCTGGAGGAGTTCAGCAGAGGAAATCAAAGCCAGACGGAATTCTGCAATGGAGAAGGACGGCCGAGCCGGCGGCAATTTCACAGATGGCTAAATAATTCGGAGAAATATGGCATGGACCCCAAGACCCTGAAGGGCCGACGAAAGCGGGTCCAAGAAAATCCCGAAAGGAATGCGAAGGCAAAATCTACCAGAAGAAGGTATTCCGATGCTGAAATCGCAGAAATGATCATAGCGCTGTACTCCCCCAGGGGCGGGAGGAGGTCGCTGGTGCAGCCGACCCTCCTTCCAAGCGGTCGCGATAAGTTTCCTGACGTGACAGACAGCGATTACATTCTGCTGCACCTCCGTCACCTGAAGGCCGGGAATGTGGCGATGGGTCCTTTGACGGAGAGTGCTTTGAAGTACGCGGGAATCCCCCTTGAGGGCCGGAAGATTCACCGGAAAAATGGCGAGACAATAACTTCCGGCAAAAAGATTGCCGACTCGGCAGAATATGCACCGCGGGGAGGATGGCGGGATGAAGTGGCGAACGCGGCCGTCTCATCGTATGCGTCACCTTCCGGGTCCGAATATGCACAGACCGACCCCTTCGCTCATTACTCAACGAATGTGGCCGTCTCGCCGTACGCATACAATTCCGGGTTCGGCCATTCGGAGACCGATCTCTTCCCGTATTACTCGGCGAATACGACTGTCTCGCCTTTCGCGTTCGATTCCACGTCCGGCACTTCGCAGACCTGTCCCGTCCCGACGGGTGGGCAGGGAGGTGAGCCGTCCGCGCAGGTCTTCGATGGGGATCGTTTGAGGCAGTTTTATGCGTCTTGGCAGCGGGCGAAGCGTCTGACTCGCATTACGAGGTGACCGGAAAGGAACATCAGAAGCCGCGCGACTCCTCAGGACACAGCCACAGCCACGGCGTCAAGGCCCCACGACGTTGACCGCCCCACCCGCTCCCTGACGCCGGGGTCCCCTGCCGCAACACCCAGAGGACGGCGCGCAGAAGGACCACGCCCCGCTGCCCCATCGCAGGTCCCGCACTGTCACTGCCCGTGCGGCCCCTTACGCCCCACGCCGAACCCGTACACCGCGAAGTCGGCCACGGGCCGGTATCCGATCCGCTGGTACAGGGCGTTGCTCGTCGGGTTGGCGAGGTCCGTGAACAGCAGGACCTCCGCTGCCCCGGCCTCCTGCGCGGCCCTGCTCACCGCGGCGGTCACCGCTCCGGCGTATCCGCGTCCGCGCAGGTGTGCCGGGGTGTAGACGGGCGCGACGCGGATCTGGTCGGCGATCTGCCGGGTGACGCCCGCCATGTCGACCGGGGTGCTGTCCGAAGTGCCGTCGGGGATCTCCCAGAGGGTGACGCCGCCGTAGCCGATCCGGCTGTCGGCCCATTCCGCGGAGGAAGCGACGGAGACGTCCTGGCCGACCGCCACGGCGAACTCCTCGTACCAGCGCCGCACCAACTCCCGGTCCCGCGGCCCGGCGACCCGTGCCCGGCCCTCCGGCACCGGCTCCGGAACCGTCAACTCATCCAATCGGTACAGTCGTTGACGCTGTCGCAGGCGGCCGGTGACGCCGGTCGCCGTACGTTCCCAGGCCGCCGTGAACGCGGCGGCGGTGTCCTGCGCGGCCGACACCCCCGGCACCTGGTGGCCGCGGGCGAGCAGGAGTGCGGCCAGGGATTCGGCCTCTTCCGGTGCCAGCGGCGTCAGATTCAGCGGGTGCGGAGGCGTGTGCAGCAGGATCGCCCGGACCCCGCCGGATCCCGGCCCGGACCCGAGCACGCCGTACAGCGGGTTCTCCGCGCCGTAGACGTGCGGTCCGCGGCTGCGGAGGGCGTCGGTCACGGTCAGCGGCACCGTGTGCAGGGCCGGGCGGGAGCGCAGGAAGTCCCCGGCCCGGACCAGGAAGTCGTCGAGGTCTTCGGTCAGGTACCAGGCGTGTTCGGAGGACATGGCAGTCAGACCCCCGATCCCGGGTCCGTGACCGATCCCGGGTCCATGGCCGGCTCAGGGTCCGTGACCGGCTCCGAGTCCTTGGCCGACTCCGACTCCGGCTCCGGGTCCGTGGCGAGCCGGCCGTGCAGGTGTACGTCCCGGAAGGCGTCGTGCCGCCCCGACGCGAACATCGCGTCCCGCAGCGTCCCCTCGTACCGGAACCCGCACGACTGAGCGATCCGGCAGGACGCGTCATGGCCGAGCGCGTGCCCCAGTTCCAGGCGGTGCAGGCCCAGTTCGGTGAACGCCCAGCGGGCGGCGAGCCCGAGTGCCCGGGTCGCGACCCGCTGTCCGCGCGCCTCCGGGAGCACCCAGTAACCGACCCGTGCCGTGCTCTGTACGCGGTCGATCAGATTGATGCCGACATGGCCGAGCGGCGCACCGGTGGCCGCGTCCGCGACGCAGAAGGGCGCGTTGATGCCGTCCGCCGCGCTCCGCAGCTGCCCGCGCAGGGACTCACGGGCGCTGTCTAGGTCGGTGTCCACCCGGTACGGGGTGTTCCAGCGCCGGAATTCGGGATCGGTCCGGCCGCGGAACCAGGCCGCCAGGTCGGCGTCGGACCCCGCGTCCCAGCGGCGCAGGAGCAGACCGTGGCCGTGCGGTGCCGGGTCCTGCGGGGCGGGGGCCGGGGCGGAGGTGCGGACGGGGGCTGAATGGTTCTCGTGCGTCGGGGCCATGGGAGTCATTGAATCCCCTCGGCCGCCCGGCCCCGACCGGGGGTCGGGACACCCACCCGCCGGTCGAAACACCGGATTCCCCGTCCGGGGTCCGGTCACCCACCCGCGGGCCGAACGCCCGAATCCCTCCCGGAATCCCGACCCCGAGGTCCGGTCACCCACCCGCCGGCCGGAACACCGGAATCCCCTCCCGGAACGTCACCGTCAGATCCGTACCGGCCCGCAGTTCCCCGGCCGCGCAGTCCACCACCTCCGTCATCATCCGCGGCCCCTCCGCGAGGTCGACGACGGCGGCGACGTACGGGGTGCGGGCGCCGAACGGCGGCAGGTCGTTGCGGTGGACCACGGACCAGGTGTAGAGCGTGGCCCGGCCGCTCGCCTCCGTCCAGGCGACGTCCTCGCTCCAGCAGTGCGGGCAGAACTCCCGGGGGTAGTGGTGCGCGCGGCCGCAGGCACCGCAGCGGCGCAGCAGCAGCCGGCCCTCGGCCGCCGCATCCCAGTACGGTCTGGTGAAGGCGTCGCTCTCCGGTACGTCGAAGCGCTCAGCGGCCATCAGAACCACCCCACGGCGGCATCGACCGACCAGGACTGCCACGCCATGCCGAACAGTCCGACCGCCGAGATGAGCGCCATCATCGAGTTCTGCCCCTGCTCGGCCCAGTCGTGGATCATGAGGACGAAGTAGACGAGGTTCAGCAGCAGGCCACCGACCAGCGCGACCGGGGTGAGGAAGCCCAGCACCAGGCCGAGGCCCAGGGCCAGTTCCGCGTACGCGACGACGTACGCCATCACGCGCGGGCGCGGCGCCACCACGGTCTCGAAGCCCGTCCGGACCGCCCGCCAGCGGTGCTTGGCCGCGACGTCCGCCGCCCACGCGATCCCGCTGCCGCGCGCGAACCACGCCTTCTTGTCCTTGTGCCGCCAGCTCTCCAGCCACCACAGGCCGAGTCCGATGCGCAGCACCGCCAGCCACTCCGCACCGCTGAGCCAGATCGTGTCCATGGACTCTCCGCCCGCCGGTTGAATCTGACGGTACGTCAGTTCAGCGGACACCGGGCGGCGGCGCAAGACCGGCGACAGGACCGGGCGGTGGGCAGGGCCGGTGCGAGAAGACCACGGGAGGGGGTACGGGGCGGGAGAGGCAGCGGGCGGGAGAGGCAGGGGGCCGGATGTTCGGGTTCGCGCGCATCCGGGCACATCCGGACGCCTTCGGCCACACATCCCGCCCACTCCTCCCACACGCGTGATCAATCCGCAACCAATTCCGGTCTTGACCGAGACCCATCAACGGAGGGCGGGATTACGCTCGCGCCCATGGCCGTCTCCAGCGCCTCCGCGCAGCCCCCCACGACCTTCACCGGCCGACCGGTCTACGTGATCGGCGCCGGTCCGGGCGGCCTGGCCGCCGCCCGGGCGCTGCGGGCCCGGGGCGTGCGGGCCGTCGTACTGGAGAAGGCCGACGAGGTCGGGGCGTCCTGGCGGCGCCACTACGACCGGCTCCACCTGCACACCACCCGCCGACTGTCGGCGCTGCCCGGTCTGCCGATCCCGCGCCGGTTCGGGCGCTGGGTGGCGCGCGACGACATGATCCGGTACCTGGAGAAGTACGCCGAGTTCCACGAACTGGAGATCGTCACCGGGGTCGAGGTCTCCCGGGTGGAGCGGTCGGCCGACGGGACGGGCTGGCTGCTGCGCGCCTCCGGCGGCCGGGAACTGACCGGCGGCGCGGTGGTCGTCGCCACCGGGTTCAACCACACCCCGCGCGTGCCGGGCTGGCCCGGACTCGACGCGTACGCCGGGGAGTTCCTGCACGCCGGCGAGTACCGCAACGCCGAGCCCTACGCCGGGCGGGACGTGCTGGTCGTCGGCGTGGGCAACACCGGCGCGGAGATCGCGGTGGACCTGGTCGAGGGAGGGGCCGCACGGGTCCGGCTGTCCGTGCGCACCCCTCCGCACATCGTGCGGCGGTCCACCGCGGGGTGGGCCGCCCAGTACTCGGCGGTACTGGTACGGCGCCTGCCCGTCACGCTCGTCGACCGGCTCGCCCGGCACCTGGCCAAGGTGAGCGTGCCCGACCTGTCCGGGCACGGGCTGCCGCGGCCGGACTCCGGGCTGTACAGCCGGGTCGCCGCGGGGGCGATCCCGGTGCAGGACGTGGGCCTCGTCGACGCCGTACGGGCGGGCCGGGTCGAGGTCGTGGCCGCGGTCGACGGGTTCGAGGACGGGAAGGTCGCCCTCGCCGACGGCGGCCGGCTGTCGCCGGACGCCGTGATCGCCGCGACCGGGTACGAGCGCGCCCTGGAGGGTCTGGTCGGCCACCTCGACGTGCTCGACGGCCGCGGCAGGCCGGTCGTACGCAGCGGTCGCAGCCCACGCAACGCCCCCGGCCTGTACTTCACCGGTTTCACCAACCCCATCAGCGGCATGCTCCGCGAGCTGGCGAGGGACGCGGAGAAGATCGCGACGACGGTCGCGAGGCGGGCGGCACGGGGAGCGTGAGACGGGGCGGCCGGAAGCGCCGCCCTTTGCGCGTACGAACACCGCACGCGCCGACCCCTGCGACACGGGCGGCCCCGCCGCACCCCGACGCGTACGGCCCGCACCACCGCCCCACCACCTCACCGCCCCGCCCCACCACCTCACCGCCCAGCCACCCCCCGTTCGCCGACTTTGCCTGCACACCCGTTCCTGACACTGTGTCAGTTACAGTAATCTGACAGTGCGTCAGTTAATTGTGCTGTCACACAGGAGCGGGCGGAACGATGCTTGGATCTACCCACGGCACCCTCACCACCGACTCCCGCCGGGCCCGGATCATCGCCTGCGGTGAGCAGCGGCCCGGACCCGCCGTCCACGGCCGGGCGGCCGACATGGACGACCTCGACGTCAGCGGCCGGCCGCTGCACGCGGACGTACCCGATCTGGACCGGTTCTTCCGGCCCCGGTCCGTCGCCGTGATCGGCGCCTCGGACACGGAGGGGCGGCCGAACACCGGTATCACCCGGCAACTGCTGGCCTGGGCCGAGCGGGTGGGGGCGCGGGTGCACCCGGTGCATCCGACCCGGCCCGCCGTCTTCGGCATCCCCTGTGCCGCCACCGTCGCCGGCCTGCCCGAACCGGTCGACCTCGCGGTTCTGCTGGTCGCCGACCCGCTGCCGCTGGTCGCGGAACTCGCCGAGGCCAAGGTGCGGTTCGCGGTCGCCTTCGCCTCCGGGTTCGCGGAGACCGGCGCGGCGGGGGCCACGGCCCAGGCCGAACTGGCCGACGCGGTCCGGGCGTCCGGGCTGCGGCTGCTCGGCCCGAACACCAACCTCAACGCCTTCGAACGGTTCCGGGACGACCTCGACGGGCCCGCCATCGCCCTCATCACCCAGTCCGGGCACCAGGGACGGCCGGTCTTCGCCCTCCAGGAACTGGGCGTACGGCTCTCCCACTGGGCGCCCACCGGCAACGAGGCCGACCTGGAGACCGCCGACTTCATCTCGTACTTCGCCGAGCGCCCCGAGGTCGGCGCCATCGCCTGTTACGTGGAGGGTCTCAAGGACGGCCGTTCCTTCCTGCTGGCCGCCGACCGGGCCGCCCGGCACGGGGTACCGGTGGTCGCGGTCAAGGTGGGGCGTACGGAGGCGGGCGCGCGCACCGCCGCCTCCCACACCGGCAAGCTGACCGGCGCGGACGACGTGATCGACGCGGCCATGCGGCAGTACGGGGTGATCCGGGTCGACGGGCTGGACGAACTCCAGGACACCGCCGCCCTGCTGGCCCGGGCCCGGCCGCCGCGCGCCGACGGCGTCGTCGTCTACTCCATCTCCGGCGGCACGGGCGCACACGTCGCCGATCTCGCGACCGGTGCGGGACTGCGGCTGCCGGTGCTGTCCGAGGGCCGGCAGGCCGAGCTGCACCAGTGGATACCGGAGTACCTGAGCGTCGCCAACCCGGTCGACAACGGCGGCCATCCGGTCGGTGACGAACGCGGCCGGAAGATCATCGACGCGATCCTCGCCGACCCCGCGGTAGGGGTGCTCATCTGCCCGGTCACCGGGCCCTTCCCGCCGCTGAGCGACCGG
This sequence comes from Streptomyces sp. NPDC001270, assembly GCF_042896695.1. Lineage (NCBI taxonomy): Bacteria > Bacillati > Actinomycetota > Actinomycetes > Kitasatosporales > Streptomycetaceae > Streptomyces > Streptomyces sp. NPDC001270. The sequence continues at coordinate 46,025 of NZ_JBIAXM010000006.1, forward strand.
CTCGTACGGGATCTGGTGGACGCGGCGGAGACCACGGACAAGCTGGTCTGCGTGGTGTGGGGGTCGCCGGTGGGCACCGAACCGGCCTACCGCGAGGTGCTGCTCGGCTCCTCCCGGGTGGCCACCTTCCGCACGGTCGGCAACTGCCTCACCGCGGTCCGCGCCTACCTCGACCACCACCGCTTCACGGCCGCCTACCGCTCCCCGTTCGACGAGGCGCCGCGCTCCCCCTCGCCTTCCTTCCGCAAGGCGCGGGCGCTGCTGCGGCCGGGCGAGCAGCTGAGCGAGCACGCGGCGAAGCAGCTGCTGCGCGCGTACGGCATCCGGGTGCCGCGGGAGCAACTGGTCAGCAGCGCGGCGGGCGCCGTGCGCGCGGCGGCGCAGGTCGGCTATCCCGTGGTGATGAAGGCGTCCGGGACCCGGATCGCGCACAAGACCGAGCTGGGCCTGGTGCGGATCGGACTGACGTCGGCGAGCCAGGTGCGGGACGCCTACCGCGAGCTGACCGACACCGCGCGGTACGAGGACGTCGAACTGGACGGGATCCTGGTGTGCCAGATGGTCGAGGCGGGCGTGGAGATGGTGGTCGGCGTCACCCACGACGACCTGTTCGGGCCGACGGTGACCGTGGGGCTCGGCGGGGTACTGGTCGAGGTGCTGCGGGACACGGCCGTACGCGTGCCGCCGTTCGGCGAGGAACAGGCCCGGGACATGGTCCGCGAGCTGCGCGGGCGAGCCCTGCTCGACGGGGTGCGGGGACGGCCGCCCGCCGATCTCGACGCGCTGGTCGAGGTGGTCCTGCGGGTGCAGCGCATGGCCCTGGAACTCGGCGGTGAACTGGCCGAGTTGGACATCAACCCACTGGTGGTGCTGCCCAAGGGGCAGGGCGCGGTGGCGCTGGACGCGCTGGCGGTGTGCCGGTGACCGCGGGGACGTCCGGAACGGGGATCCGGCACGAGGTGCGCGCGGGCGTCTCGCGCATCACCCTCGACCGGCCCGAGGCCCTGAACGCCCTCACCCCCGGGCTGCGCGACCGCGTCATCGAGCTGCTGGCGGACGCGTCCGCCGATCCGGACATCCGGGCCGTGGTCCTCACCGGGACGGGCCGCGGCTTCTGCGCGGGAGCGGATCTGCGCGGCGGCGGCGCGGCGGGCGGTGAACGGGTCGCCGGTAGTCGAGCCGCCGGTGAACAGGTCCCCGGTGAACGGGTCGCCGGTGATGTGGCCCGGATACTGCGGCTCGGGGCGCAGCGGCTGGTCGCGGCCGTACTGGACTGCGAGAAGCCGGTGCTGGCCGCGGTGAACGGTACGGCGGCCGGGCTCGGCGCGCATCTCGCGTTCGCCTGTGACCTGGTCCTGGCGGCCGAGTCCGCCCGGTTCATCGAGGTGTTCGTGCGCCGCGGCCTGGTACCGGACGGCGGCGGCGCCTACCTCCTCCCCCGCCTGGTCGGCCCGCAGCGGGCCAAGGAGCTGATGTTCTTCGGCGACGCGCTGCGGGCGGCGGACGCCGAACGGCTCGGACTCGTCAACCGGGTCGTACCGGACGAGGAGTTGGCGGGTACGGCCGAGGAGTGGGCGGCGCGGCTGGCCGCCGGGCCGACCCGGGCACTGGCGCTCGCCAAACAGCTCGTCAACGCCTCCCTCGACGGCGACCGCACCGCCGCCTTCGCCGCCGAGGCCGCCGCACAGGAGATCAACATGACGACGGCGGACGCCCGGGAGGGCGTGGCGGCGTTCGTGGCGCGTCGGGACGCCGAGTTCCGGGGACGCTGAGCTTGTTCTGTATCTACCAAGATCTCCCGGGTTTCCACGGGCGGCCTTCTGTAGAGATCGCTGCGGTCGTGATAGGTGAACCGGGCCGGGGGCGTGGACGTTGCACGGGAGGAGACCACTGTTACCAGAGACCAGGAGAGTCGCGTGTCCGAGTACAACCAGTATGCGGGGCAGCCGTACGGCCAGTATGAGTGGGATGTACCTCTGGAGTGGCCGAGGTCACCGTATCCGGAAAGCGCCGGCCCGGCACTCCCGCACGAAACGCCGGAACAGAGTAGCCACGAACAGCGCAACACGTACAATCCGACATCAGTAGCGCAGCATGCCCCTTATTCGTCGTATACCCCCGAACGGGCGTATCACGCATGGAAGGAAACTCAGCCGGACCTGCGTCCTGCCCCGACATGGTGGGTCATTGCCGGGCACGCCGGGCGCCGTAGGCCACGTCACCTAACGCGCGGACATCTCCGGGCCTTTGAAGTGAGCGAAGGCATCCCCTCCGGGACATTGGAATACGTCCGCGGCAAAGATAAGAGGCCTGCTGGGGTCCAGGTGGCGAAAGGGGCAACCTGGACACCCGGAGCGTACCAGGCGCCAGCAGATCTCGATTCGCAGACTTTGGCCGTCACCGCGTACATCAACATGAAGTCGACGAGCCAGACCGAAGCATACCGGCAATGGGACAACCTGCCACCGCATCTACGACCAGCCCCAAACGAGAAAGTTATACAGGGCTACAAAGAAAAGAAATGGGGTTTGACTTATAGAGATTTGGACGACTTCGCGCTTGCGAAGAATATCCCCCGGGAGGATATGATTGTTCATAAAGATTCCACACGTCACATAAAAAGTATAGAGATGAAGCAGTGGCCGCCCCTCAATACCTTTTACACCGCTCCATCGCAGCAGGATGTCTATCCAGTTCCCGTACTTGGCACTGCGGAGTACAGCATGCCGCAAGGGGAGGGGCGTCATATTCCCTCGTCGCCTTCCCAGCAGGCTGGCCCACCTTCGCCCTCCGCCACTGGATGGGGGCATTTCGGGTCTGGTTCGGGCACGCGGCACGGGCCCCGCAGATGACGGGCGAGGGATATACCCGGGAGCCGAGAAGGGTGCGCTGCGCCCCGGGTCCGGTTCCCCTTCCAGACTTCCGGGGATGCCGTCTTCCGGGGACGCCGTCCCAGTGCCGACCCTCCCCATCCGGCCCGGTACCGGCCCTTCCCATCTGATGACCAGTCAGCTTCAATGATGGGGTGATGGGACACGCAGGGATGGCGGCAGCCGCCGTCCGTTACCTCAGGTCCGTACCGCACACCGCCGGCCCGGTCGAGCCGCTGCCGCGCCCCGACCTGCGGTGCGTGCGCGACGACGAGCCGGCGCCGGTGGACCGTACGGAGTTCCGCAGGGTGCTGGGGAACTTCGCGACCGGCGTGACCGTGATCACGGCACCGGCCGCCGAGGGCGAGACCTCCCCGGCGGGCTTCGCCTGCCAGTCCTTCTCCTCCCTCTCCCTCGATCCTCCGCTGATCGCCTTCATGGTCGGCCGTACGTCGACGACGTGGCCGCGTATCGCCCGCGCGGGCGTCTTCTGCGTCAACGTGCTCGCCGCCGGCCAGGGCGAACTGTGCCGCTCCTTCGCGGTGAGCGGTGCGGACAAGTTCGCGGGCGTGCCCCACGACGCGGCGCCGGTCTCCGGCTCCCCCCGGCTGACCGGCGTCGCCGCATGGATCGACTGCACGATCCACGCGGTGCACACCGGAGGTGACCACCTGATCGTGGTGGGCCGGGTGGATGCCCTGGGGGCACCCGAGACGGAGTGCGCGCCCCTGCTGTTCCACCGGGGACGGTTCCTTTAGGGCACGCCCCGCGGGTACGGCACGCCGGTCAGGCGGGCTGTGCCGATCCTGCGGTGCCCGGCTGCGGGATCTCCGGCCGGCGGCGGATCACCAGGGCCATCAGGGCCGCCGCCGCGCACAGGGTGCCGGAGGCGTACCAGACCATGTCGTAGCTGCCGAAGACGTCGCGGGCGACTCCGCCGAGGAAGGCCACCAGGGCCGCGCCGACCTGGTGGGAGGCGAGCACCCAGCCGAAGACGATGGCGCTGTCCGCGCCGTACTGCTCGCGGCACAGGGCGAGGGTGGGCGGCACGGTGGCGACCCAGTCGAGGCCGTAGAAGACGATGAAGAACACCATCGGCGGGTGCACGCTCGGCCCCAGCAGCATCGGCAGGAAGAGGAGCGAGATCCCGCGCAGGGCGTAGTACACGGCGAGCAGGCGGCGCGGTTCGAAGCGGTCGGTGAACCAGCCGGAGGCGACCGTGCCGACCACGTCGAACACGCCGATGACCGCGAGCAGCGAGGCCGCCGCCGTGATGGGCATGCCGTGGTCGTGGGCGGCGGGCACGAAGTGGGTCTGGACGAGGCCGTTGGTGGAGGCGCCGCAGATCGCGAAGGTGCCGGCGAGCAGCCAGAAGGGTCCGGTGCGCACGGCGGAGGCCAGTACGGTGAGCGCGCGCCGGGCGGCGCCGGTGACCGGGGGCGGCTTGGGCACGAACTCCGGTGCGCCGTACGGCTTGAGGCCCACGTCGGCCGGATGGTCGCGCAGCAGCAGCCAGACGAACGGGACGACCGCGAGCGCGGCGAGCGCGACGGTCACGGCGGCCGGCCGCCAGTCGTAGGTCTCGACCATCCAGGACAGCACCGGCAGGAAGATCAGCTGACCGGAGGCGGAGGCGGCGGTGAGGATGCCGGTGACCAGGCCGCGGCGCTCGGTGAACCAGCGGTTGGTGACGGTGGCGGCGAAGGCGAGGGCCATGGAGCCGGAGCCGAGCCCGACCAGCAGGCCCCAGCAGAGCAGCAGTTGCCAGGCCGTCGTCATGAACACGGTCAGACCGGAGCCCAGTGCGATCACGGTCAGCGCGACGGCGACCACCCTGCGGATGCCGAAGCGGTCCATCAGCGCGGCGGCGAACGGCGCGGTGAGCCCGTACAGCGCGAGGTTGACGGAGACCGCCGCGCCGACCGTCCCTCGCGACCAGCCGAATTCCTGGTGCAACGGGTCGATGAGCAGGCCGGGCAGGGAACGGAAGGCCGCCGCACCGATGATGGTGACGAAGGTGACGGCGGCGACGAACCAGGCGCGGTGCACCGGCGTCCGGCGTCCCCGCCACGGGCGCTTCGCCCCGGGCCCGCCCGGCCGCCGAACGGCCGCTGCGGCATCGCTTGTCTGTGTCACGTCATAGAGCATCCGGCGCGGGATCACCTCCGACGAGTGGCCCGAAGGACAGCATTCGCTAGGATCGGGCCATGACCGCCGAGTCCGGATCTCCCGGAGTTCCCGGAGTTCCGCCCGCACCGCGTCGCCGTCCTCGCGCTGGACGGGCTGCTCCCGTTCGAGCTGGGCATCCCGCACCGGAGAGGGGCGAGAACGTGACGCGGCCCCAACCCCACGGAACAGGCTGCACAGGCCCGCGTACTCGAACTGAGGGCGGAGGGGATGAGCTACCGGGCCATCGGCGCGCAGCTCGACACGGAGGGCCTGCCCCGCGCAGGGCCGCGAAGTGGAGCGCCATGACGGTTCGCTCCGTCCGCCAGAAGGCCGGGATCTGCTGAGCCAGGCGCACAGCCGCGCGGTCAGGCCGCCGAGGCACGGACAAGCATCGTGCCCACAACCCTGCCCTCTGGCGGGTCGATCAGAGACACACGCACGTCGGAGAAGCCGTGCCCGGTCAGGGTACGCCCCCACTCATCCGGGGTGCGGTCGTGCCGCAGTCCGGCTTTGGCGGGCTTGGGTCCCTGGCTTCCTGGGGGCAAGTGCGAGAAGGCCAGGATTCCGCCCGGCGCCATGCGCGAGCGGATCAGCGGGAGCAGAGTGTCCGGATCGACGAACCACACGGCACCGAAGATCGAGAGCACGACATCGAATGTCGCGTCCGTCTCGTTCAGGAACGCCGTCGCCTCCGCCGTACGGAACTCAAGGCCCGGCAGATCGCCCCAGCACTCCCGTGCGACGGTCTCACGGGCGGGGGCGATGTCCACCCCTTGACCAGTCGCACCAAGCGTCACGAGGTGCGCGAGGTTACTACCGCTCCCAGAGCCGAGTTCCAGCACCCGGCGTCCGGCCACGGGACCCAGAACGCTCTCGTTCGGCCCGTGATCGGCGTACTGGGTCCAGTTCAGCCAGGTCGTATCACCCTTGGCGTTCACGATCCTGCGTGGCTTGCTCCCGACGGCGTACCTGTCCCAGGACTCAGCCAATGACATGCGGTGATCCTTTCCGGCATGAGGGGCCCACCCCCAACGTACGGGGACAGGCCCCAACTCACGTGCTGGTCACCACTACTTGGGCGAGTCGTGGCACCCGGCGTGGCACTGGTTGCAGCCGGCCGCGTCCTCCATGCCCCACAGGTCGGGGTCGACCTCGAACCCTGCCGCCTTGATGGCCTTGATCGTCTGTTCCAGGACGAGCGGGCCGCCGGTCTTGAGGTCATGGCCGTCCAGCGTCGCCTTGTCGTCGCTGACGCACCGGACACCAGCCGCCGACCCCGGAAGTTCCGGCACGTGGTGGATGTACCGGCCGCTGGCTTGCCTCCACTTAATTGGGGGGGGTCCGTGCTCCGGTCATGTCGCCCACCCCCGCACTTGGGGCGCAGGCACGGCGGCATCAGGCCAGTAGCGCGGGGTTCCCCGCCCTCACCCTCGTACAGGGTTCGTGGCTTCCTCTGCGTGCCGTCGGCTCTCACCGTGTACCGGCCGCGCACCCGAGTCGCTGGGGTTCGCGATCCCGATGACACGCGTCCACTCGGACGGGGCAGGAGGCCACGACATGGAGGCTGGGGCAGTCGGCACGACCGACGCTGTCACAAACCCGGAGCCAGAGCCGCAGAGCGATCACGCGGGCATCTGGCTGTCCCGGTACGAGTTCTACTCGTCCAGCCGTGACGAGACGTTCGACTGTAAGCACCACGTCGTGATCGTCCAGCACGGCAACCGGCTGACAGCCCAGAGCCTGCCCGGAGCGTCGACCAACCCGGACAGCCCGTTGTCCCTGGATCTCACCGTTGATCGGAACGTCGTCACTGGTACGTGGACCGAGCAGACGGCGGCTGACGGGTACTACCAGGGCGCCCGGTACCACGGTGCGATTCAGCTACTCGTCGAGCCGACGGGCCGGCGTATGGCGGGCAAGTGGGTCGGGTTCGGCAAGGACTTCGATGTGAACACGGGCCCGTGGGAACTGCGCCTACTCGACCGATCGACAGGCCGCGCGAGTATCGAGCGGTACTCGGCCACACCGCAGTGAGGGATCAGGGCGCTTACCTCACCATGACGGCGGCGACGAACCAGGCGCGGTGCACCGGCGTCCGGCGTCCCCGCCACGGGCGCTTCGCCCCGGGCCCGCCCGGCCGCCGGACGGTCGCTGCGGCATCGCTTGTCTGTGTCACGTCATAGAGCATCCGGCGCGGGATCACCTCCGACGAGTGGCCCGGAGGACAGCATTCGTTAAGATCGGGCCATGACCGCCGACCCGGATCTCCCGGCACCTCCGGACATCCCGGATCTCCCGGATCTCCCGGAGTTCCGCCCGCACCGCGTCGCCGTCCTCGCGCTGGACGGGCTGCTCCCGTTCGAGCTGGGCATACCGCACCGGATCTTCGGCCGCCCCAAGGACACCCTGGGACGACCGCTGTACGAGGTCGTCACCTGCTCGGTCCGGCCGCCGGGGCCGGTGACGACGGACGCCGACTTCACCATCCACGTGGCGCACGGGCCCGAGGCCCTGGCCACCGCGGACACGGTCGTCGTCCCGGCCTCGTACGAACTCGGCCCCGTCTTCGAGCAGGGCGTGCTCACCGAGGAGCTGGCCGCGGCACTCGCCCGCGTCCGGCCCGGCACCCGGCTCGCCTCCATCTGCACGGGCGCCTACGTCCTGGCCGCCGCCGGCTTCCTCGACGGCCGTCCGGCGACCACCCACTGGGCCGACGCCGAGCGCTTCCAACGGCTGTTCCCGCAGGTCGAGGTGGACGCCGACGTGCTGTTCATCGACGACGGCGACCTGCTGACGTCGGCGGGGGTCGCCGCCGGGATCGACCTGTGCCTGCACATCGTGCGCCGCGACCACGGCACCGCCGTCGCCAACGAGGTGGCCCGCCGCACGGTCGTACCGCCGCACCGGGACGGCGGGCAGGCGCAGTACATCCACCGTCCGCTGCCGGACCCGCAGCTGGCCACCACCACCGCCGCCCGCGCCTGGGCGCTGAGCCGCCTGCACGAGCCGATCCAACTGCGCGACCTGGCCGAGCAGGAGGCCATGTCCGTACGCACCTTCACCCGCCGCTTCCGCGAAGAGGTCGGTGTCAGCCCGGGGCAGTGGCTCACCCAGCAGCGGGTCGAACGCGCCCGGCACCTGCTGGAGTCCACCGACCTCTCGGTCGACCAGGTGGCGCAGGAGGCGGGTTTTGGCACGGCCCAGTCGATGCGCCAGCACCTCCAGGCGGCGCTCGGCCTCACCCCCACCGCCTACCGGCGGGCCTTCCGACCCGGTGGTCAGAAGGTCAGCACCGCGCGGGCCAGCCGCCCCGCCTCCGCGTCCGCGCGGGCCTTGTCGAAGTCCTCGACCGGATAGGTCCCGGTCACCAACTCGTCGAGCAGCAGCAGCCCCTGGCGGTACAGCTCGGCGTACAGGGCGATGTCGCGCTGGGGGCGGGCGGAGCCGTAGCGGCAGCCGAGGATGGACTTGTCCAGGTACATGGACGAGACCAGGAAGGACGCCTCGGCCGTGGCGGGCGGCACCCCGAGCAGGATGGCCTGGCCGTGCCGGTCGAGGAGGTCGACCGCCTGGCGGATCAGCTCGGTCCTGCCGACGCACTCGAAGGCGTGGTCGGCGCCGGTCGGCAGCAGCTCCCGTACCCCGTCCGCCGAGGTCAGGAAGTCGGTCGCGCCGAACTGCCGGGCCACCTCCTCCTTCGCCGGGTTGGCGTCCACCGCCACGATCCGCAGCGCGCCCGCGATCCTGGCGCCCTGGATGACGTTCAGGCCGATCCCGCCGGTCCCGATGACCAGCACGGTGTCGCCGCGCTCCACCTGGGCCCGGTTGAGCACGGCGCCCACGCCGGTCAGCACCCCGCAGCCGATCAGCGCGGCACTCGGCAGCGGGACATCCGCCGGGATCTTGACCGCCTGCACCGCCTTGACGAGGGTGCGTTCCGCGAAGGCCGAGTTGGACGCGAACTGGAACAGCGGCTTTCCGCCCCGGGTGAACGGCCGGCCCGGACGGCCGATGGCCCGGCGGCACATGGTCGGCCGGCCCCGGTCGCAGTCCGCGCAGGTGCCGCAGTTCGCCAGCGTGGACAGCGCCACGTGGTCGCCGGGCGCCACGTGGGAGACCCCGGCGCCGACCGCCTCCACCACCCCCGCGCCCTCGTGGCCCAGCACCACCGGAACGGGGAAGGGTATGGTCCCGTCCACCACCGACAGATCGCTGTGGCACAGCCCGGCCGCGGAGACCGCGACCAGTACCTCACCGGGTCCCGGATCCCGGATCTCCAGGTCGTCCACGACCTGGACCCGCTCACCGTCGAACACCACACCGCGCATCACACGGCTCCCTTCGGCTCCCTCGGCAGGCCGAGCACGCGCTCGGCGATGATGGTGCGCTGGATCTGGTCCGAGCCGCCGTAGATGGTGTCGGCCCGGGAGAACAGGAACAGGTGCTGCGCGGGGTCCAGTGCGTACGGTTCCTGCGGGGACCAGTCCGCCGGCCCGGCGGAGGCCGCCGCGCCCCGCACCCGTACGGCCAGTTCGCCCAGCCGCTGGTGCCAGCCCGCCCACAGCAGTTTGGCCACGCTGGGCGCGCCCGGATCGCCCGAACCGCCCAGGGTGCGCAGGGCGTTCCAGCGCATGGTGCGCAGCTCGGCCCACTGCCGGACGATGAGGTCGCGGACGACCGGGTCGGCCGCCGCGCCGTTCTCCACCGCCGCGCGCACGACCTGCTCCAGTTCCTTCGCGAAGCCGATCTGCTGGGCGAGCGTCGACACCCCGCGCTCGAAGCCGAGCAGGCTCATCGCGACCCGCCAGCCCGCGCCCTCGCCGCCGACGACGTGCTCCACGCGCGCGTGCGCCCCGTCGAAGAAGACCTCGTTGAACTCGCTCGTGCCGGTCAGCTGCCGGATCGGGCGGACCTCGATCCGGCCCGGCTGGTCCATGGGGACCAGCAGGAAGCTGAGCCCGTGGTGCCGGCGGGAGTCGGGGTCGGTACGGGCCAGTACGAAGCACCAGTCGGCCTCGTGGGCCAGGGAGGTCCAGATCTTCTGGCCGGTGACGCGGTAGCCGTCCGGGCCGCGTACGGCGGTGGTGCGCAGGCCGGCCAGGTCGGAACCGGCGCCGGGTTCGCTGTAGCCCTGGCACCACAGTTCCTCGCCGGCCGCGACGGGCGGCAGGAAACGGGTCTTCTGCTCGTCACTGCCGTGGGCGATGAGGGTGGGGGCGAACAGGTTCTCGCCGATGTGCCCGGAACGCGGGGGCGCGCCCGAGCGGGCGTACTCCTCGGCCCAGGCGACCTGCTGGGTGAGACCGGCGGTGCGGTTGCCGTAGCCCGGCTCCGGCCAGCCCAGTCCTATCCAGCCCGCCTTGCCGAGCGTGCGTTCCCAGGAGCGGCGGTCCTGGGCGGTGTTGACATGCGCCGTGAGCCAGTCGCGGGCCTCGGCGCGGAATGTCTCGTCTTCGGCCTTGAACCCGAACTCCACGGGGTCCTCCGGAGGTTTGCAGGGGTTTTGGTGGGTGGGGGTTGGGTTACGTGGTCGGGTGCGGCGGAGTTGTGGTTGCTCGCGCCCGCGCGGCGGAGCCGCATGTCGATACCGCCCCGCGCCCCCCAACGGGGGCGCTCGCCCCGCCGTCCGGAAGCTGCGGCGGCGTTGTGGTTGCTCGCGCCCGCGCGGCGGAGCCGCATGTCGATACCGCCCCGCGCCCCCCAACGGGGGCGCTCGCCCCGCCGTCCGGAAGCTGCTGCACCGTCGTGGTTGCTCGCGCCCGCGCGGCGCAGCCGCATGTCGATACCGCCCCGCGCCCCCAAACAGGGGCGCTGTCCCCGTCCTTGAGTCGCTGTGGTCGTGCGGGTCATGTGTTCGGGCGGGTTCCTGCGCGGGCCGCTTGTTCCATTGCTGTGAGTCGTTCCAGCATCGGCATGGGGTCGATGCCCACCGTGCCGGGGAGGAAGTCCGCTATCCGTTCCGGGGTCCAGGAGCCCTCGGCGTAACCGGCGCGCAGTTCGCGCGGCTGGGCCCAGACGGCGATCTTGGGTCCGGCGATCGTGTACACCTGGCCGGTGATGGAGTGCTCGTGGGCCCGGTCGGACAGCAGGTAGACGACGAGCGCGGCGACGTCCTCGGGGTCGCCGATCTCCGTCAGTTCCGTCGGGACGCCGGCCGACATCCGGGTCCGGGCCACCGGGGCCACCGCGTTGGCGGTCACCCCGTACTTGTGCAGGCCGAGCGCCGCGCTGCGCACCAGGGAGATGATCCCGCCCTTCGCGGCGCTGTAGTTGGCCTGGGACACCGAGCCCTGGTGGTTGCCACTGGTGAAGCCGATCAGCGTGCCCGACCGCTGCCCCCGCATGACCGCGGAGGCCGCGCGGAACACCGTGAAGGTGCCCTTGAGGTGGGTCGCGAGGACCGGGTCCCATTCCTCCTCGGACATGTTGAACAGCATCCGCTCGCGCAGGATCCCGGCGACGCAGACCACCCCGTCGAGCCGCCCGAACTCCGACAGGGCCGTCTCGACGACCCGCCGGCCGCCGGCCATCGTGGAGATGTCGTCGGCCACCGCCACCGCCGTGCCGCCCGCCGCCTCGATCTCCTTGACCACGGCGTCGGCGACCGCGCTGGTCGGCTCGGTGCCGTCGGTCGCCACGCCGTAGTCGTTGACGACGACCCGCGCTCCCTGCGCCGCCGCCGCGAGCGCGACCGCGCGGCCGATGCCCCGCCCGGCGCCCGTCACCGCGACGGCCTTGCCTGCCAAGAAGTTCCCCACGCCCGGCCCCTTCCCGTGGTTTCTGACGGACCGTTAGATTTTATGGCGCGGCAGACAGCCTGAGACAACCCCCGGGAGGCCACGATGTCCCTGCCCGACGAGTTCCACGCCCTCGCGAAGCGGGTGAACAACTGGGGCCGCTGGGGGCAGCACGACGAGATCGGCACCCTGAACCTGATCACCGACGAGGTGGTCCGGGACGCCGCGGCCACCGTCCGCTCCGGGCGCCGCGTCCCGCTCGCGCTGCCGCTGCGGGCCGACGGGGTGCAGACCGGGATGATCCCCGGGCGGGTCAACCCACTGCACGCGATGGTGCAGATCAACCAGGAGATCTTCGGGCCCGGGACGGTCGCGTGCAGCGACGACGCCGTGACGATGGGCCTCCAGGCCGGCACGCACTGGGACGCGCTGACCCACGTCTCGCACTCCGGGAAGCTCTACAACGGACGGCCCGCCGGCACGGTGACCGCGCACGGCGGCGCGGAGTTCGGCGGGATCGACAAGATCCCGCACCTCGTCTCCCGCGGAGTACTGCTGGACGTGGCCCGCGCGCGTGGCGTGGACCGGCTGGCGGGCGATCACGCGGTGACCCCTGAGGATCTGGACGCGGCCGAGGAGCTGGCCGGCACCCGGGCGCGGGCCGGCGACGTCGTACTGGTGCGGACGGGGCAGATGCAGGCGTACCTCGCGGGCGACAAGCACGGTTACGCCCATCCGTCGCCGGGGCTGTCGGTGCGCACCCCGGAGTGGTTCCACGCGCGCGATGTCGCGGCCGTGGCGAACGACACCCTCACGTTCGAGATCTTCCCGCCCGAGATCGACGGCCTGTGGCTGCCCGTGCACGCCCTGGACCTGGTGGAGATGGGGATGCTCCAGGGCCAGAACTGGAATCTCGAAGAGTTGTCCACAGCCTGTGGAGAAGCGGGCCGGTACGCGTTCCTGCTGTCGGCGATGCCCGAACCGTTCACCGGAGCCACGGGTACGCCGGTCGCCCCGGTGGCCGTCCTCTGAGGCGTCTCCCGGGGCTCCGGCCCGACCCACACTCGACGAGGGCTTCCGTCACCGAGCCCTTGCCGTCCCCTCGCGGCGAATCGCAGACCACAAGCGTGATCAAGCCGTGACGATGCGTCAACACCCGTTCAGGAATTTATTACTTATGCCCTCTTCTCACCGGGTGCGCACGGATGCACGGCCCGGCGCACAGCCGTACGGCCGGACTACACCGCCTCGAAGGCCAGCCCCTCGCAGGCGGACATCCCGCCCCCGTACGCCACCGCCGCGCTCCCCCGGGGCCGGTCGCACCGGTCGAGTTCGCACCAGATGCGCTTGCCCGCGCCCTCCGGGCTCCAGCCCCAGCGGTCGGCGAGGCCGTCGACGAGCGCGAGGCCCCGGCCGCCGGTCGCGTCGCCGTCCGCGCACCGCGGCACCGGGGCGCGGGCGCTGGTGTCGGCCACCTCCAGGCGCACCGGCGCCCATTCCGCCGCCGCACCGGGCAGCGAGAGCCTGACGACGGCCGGGCAGCCGGTGTGCACCACGGCGTTGGTCACCAGCTCGGAGACGAGCAGGATCAGCGTCTCGGCCAGCGGCTCGTCGGCCGCTATCCCGGACCCGGCGAGCCGCGAACGGGCCCACCGCCGGGCCCGCCCCACCTCCGCGGGGTCGGGCCGGATCTCCAGCTGCACTTGAAGCACCTGCACCTGCACCGCTCACACCATCCGAACCGGCGGACACATGACCCGACGCCGGGCGAGCGCCACGGCGAGGGCCGTGACGAGCATCACGACGAAGGCCACGATCGTAGCCATTTTCTGCATGGCCAGGACAACGACCACAGCAAGGGTCACGGAATGTGACTCCCCTGCGAGACAGCATGGTTGACGTACAGTCACCCCTACAAGCGCTTCGGGCATATTCCAGCGCGAAGGAGTACGCGTGCGGCATACTGTGCGACGCTCGCCGCGGGGGGTCGCACCGGCAGGGGAAAAAGCCCTGGTCGCCCCGCGGGCAGCGGCACATACCGCCGCATACGGAGCCGCCCCCTGGGCATCACCGGCATGGCTCGTACTCGGAACCATTCGCATCCCACACAAGGTACCGGAGCGGACGACTGACTCCAGGCCGTGACGAGTCACGCATAGGGAACAACCCGATATCAACGCTCCGTGACACGACATTGCCACGCTCTGCAACATCCGCAGCACGCGTCACGGCAATCCCGCGGTCCAGCGGGGTTCCGGACGGCTCAGGCGGTCAGATCGGCGGCGAGCAGTTCCTCACCCTCCGTGCCGCCGCCGCGACGCCGTGCGCGCAGCCACGCCCGTTTCAGGTGCAGATGTACCTCGGACTCCCAGGTGAAGCCCATGCCGCCGTGCACCTGGAGGCAGTCGCGGGCACCGCGCACGGCCGCCTCGTCGGCGAGCAGCCGGGCCGCCGCGACGTCCACCGGGTCGCCGGTGACGGCCGCCGCGTACACCGCCGCGCGTGCCGTCTCGGCCCGCACCAGCATGTCCGCGCACAGGTGTTTGACCGCCTGGAAGGCCCCGATGGGCTGTCCGAACTGCTCCCGCGTCCGGGCGTGTTGCACGGCGAGTTCGCCCACACGGGACGCCGTACCGAGTTGTTCGGCCGCGGTGAGCAGCACCGCCGTGGGGTCCGGCGGGGCCGGGACCGGCGGGGGCGGGGCCGGCGGGGCCGCCGGTGGCGAGCCCGGCACCCGGTGCAGCGGCGTCAGCGGGTCCACCGACCGGACCGGTACCGCGCCGGACGGGTCCCCGCGTACCACGTCGGCCGCTGCCAGCCACTCCACCAGCGGGCCGTCCACGGCCGTCACCACGGTCTCCCCGGTGGCGGCACCGGGCACGGTGCCGGCCGCGAGGTGCGTGGCGACCAGCGGGCCGGGCAGCAGCGCCCGGCCGGCCTCCTCGAAGGCGAGGACCGCCTCCGCGAGCCCGGCGCCCGCCCCGCCGTCCGCCTCGGGCAGCCGCAGCGCGAAGAAGCCGGCCGCGCCCAGCTCCCGCCACAGCGCCCGGTCCAGCGCGGGCGGGTCGACGGGTGCATCGGAAGCGGCGGGCGGATCGGGGGTGGCCGGCGGATCGAGGGCGGCGGGCGCCCGTCGCGCGTCCCAGCGCCGGGCCAGCAACTGCCGTACCCCGTCCCGCAACGCCCGCTGCTCCTGGGTGAGTTGGAAACGCATCCGGCCGCTCACCGCCCCTTCGGCAGGCCGAGGATCCGCTCGGCCACGATGTTCCGCTGGATCTGCGAGGTGCCCGCGGCGATGGTGTACGACAGCGAGGACAGCCGGTCGAGCACCCACGGCCGGTCGAGGTCGAGGCAGTCCGCGCCGAGCACGTCGGCCGCCGTGTCGTACAGCTCCTGACGGGCGTGCGAGTACCTCAGTTTGAAGACCGAACCACCGGTCCCGGGCACCCCGCCGCCCTGTTCGGCCTCGCTCACGTTCCACTGCGTCAGCCGCCACAGCGCCCGGAACTCCGCGTTGAGCGCGCCGAGCCTGCGGCGCACCCCCGCGTCGTCCCAGCGACCGCTCGCGCGCGCCGCGCGCGCGAGTTCGCCCAGCACCCGGCGGCAGGCGACGACCTCGCCGACGAAGGCGGTGCCGCGCTCGAAGGACAGCGTCACCATGGTCACCCGCCAGCCGTCGTTCTCCGCGCCGACCCGGTTGGCCACCGGCACCCGCACCTCGTCCAGGAAGACCTGCGCGAACTCCGCCGACCCGGCGAGCGTGCGCAACGGCCGTACGGTGATGCCCGGGGCGTCCATGGGCATCGCCAGCCAGGTGATGCCCCGGTGCCGGGGCGCGTCGGGGTCGGTGCGGACCAGCAGTTCGCACCAGTCGGCGACCTCGGCGTGCGAGGTCCAGATCTTGGCTCCGCTCACCACGTAGTCGTCGCCGTCCCGCCACGCGCGCGTGCGCAGCGCGGCGAGGTCGGATCCGGCGTCCGGTTCGCTGAAGCCCTGGCACCACACCTCGTCACCGCGCAGGATCGGCGGCAGCCAGCGCTCCCGCTGCGCCGCGGTGCCCTCGGCGGCGATCGTCGGGCCCGCGTGCAGCAGCCCGACGAAGTTCGCGCCCACGTAGGGTGCGCCCGCCCGCTCCGTTTCCTCCAGGAAGATCATCCGCAGTGTCGGCGGGGCGTCCCAGTGCACGTCCGCGTAGCCGGCGTCGTGGAGCATCCGCTGCCAGCCGAGGTCGTAGGCGCGGCGGGCGGGCCAGTCCGCCGGGGACGGCTTGGCCGGCAGCGTGGGCAGCGCCTCGGCCAGCCACTCCCGCAGCCGCGCCCGGAAGTCCTCCTCCTGCGGTGTGTACGACAGGTCCACTAGCGGTCCCGGCCCTGGTCCCGGCCCTGGCCCTGGTCCCGGCGCCGGTCCCGGTCGAGATCGAGGCCGAGCATGCGGATCGCGTTGCCCCGCATCAGCTTGTAGACGGTCTCGTCGTCGAGGCCCTTGACGTGGTCGAGGGCGACCTCCTTGGTGTGCGGGAAGGTCGAGTCGACGTGCGGGTAGTCGGTCTCGAAGGTGGCGTTGTCGCGGCCCACGGAGTCGATGGACGCGACGCCGTGCTTGTCGCGGAAGAAGCAGCAGAAGATCTGCCGGTAGTAGTACGTCGACGGCGGCTCCGGGACCAGGTCGCGGACTCCGCCCCAGGCGCGGTGCTCCGCCCAGACGTCGTCGGCGCGTTCCAGGGCGTACGGGACCCAGCCCATCTGGCCCTCGGAGTAGGCGAGTTTGAGCCGCGGGAACTTGACCAGGACGCCGCTGAACAGGAAGTCCATCATCGAGGCCATCGCGTTGTTGAAGCTGAGCGACGCCTGGACGGCGGGGGGCGCGTCCGGGGAGGCGGCCGGCATCTGCGAGGACGAGCCGATGTGCATGTTGACGACCGTGCCGGTGTCCTGGCAGGCCGCGAAGAACGGGTCCCAGTGGCCGGAGTGGATGGAGGGCAGTCCGAGGTGGGTGGGGATCTCGGAGAAGGTCACCGCCCGCACCCCGCGCTCGGCGTTGCGCCGGATCTCCGCGACCGCGAGGTCCACGTCCCACAGCGGGATCAGGCAGAGCGGGATGAGCCGGCCGCCGCTGCCGGCGCACCACTCCTCGACCATCCAGTCGTTGTAGGCGCGCACGCAGGCGAGCGCGACCTCCTTGTCGTGGGCCTCGGCGAAGGTCTGTCCGCAGAAGCGCGGGAAGGTCGGGAAGCAGAGGCTGGCCTCGACGTGGTTGAGGTCCATGTCCCGCAGCCGTTCGGCGGGGTCCCAGCAGCCGGGCCGCATCTGCTCCCGGGTGATGCCCTCCAGGGTCATCTCGTCGCGGTCGAAGCCGACGGCGGCGATGTTGCGTTTGTAGGGGAACTTCAGGTCCTCGTAGATCCACCAGTCGGTGGGCGGCCCGTCCGGGTCCATGGTGATCCGGTACTTGCCGCCGATGTAGGCCAGCTCGCCGATCCCGGCGGTCAGCGGCTTGGGACCGCGGTCCCGGTACTTCGCCGGCAGCCAGGTCTCGAAGAGGTGGGCGGGCTCGATCACGTGGTCGTCGACGCTGATGATGCGGGGCAGTTCGGGCATGGTCCCCTCCGCCTGACGTGATGATGACGGCAGTCCCATCCGATGACGCATCTGATGGCCCGTCAGATCTTCTCCGCCCAGCAGGCTAGTCCCGCACCCCTGGACCGACAAGGCGCACGGCTCTACGCTCTCCGCACTATCTGACGCTTCGTCAGCTCAGAGGGGGCCGGGATGCACACCGGAACGGACGCCAAAACCGACACCACCGCACACCGACTGGGCACGTCGCGCACGCTCTGGGACCTGGTCGCGAGCCGTGCCACGCTCACCCCCGACCGCCCGGTGTTCCTCCAGGACGACCGGACGCTGACCTTCGGCGAGCTGCGCGCGGGCGCCGAGCGGGTGGCGGCGGGCCTGTACGCGAGGGGCGTACGGCCCGGCACGGTGGTCGCCTGGCAGTTGCCCACCCGCGTCGAGACCGTCCTGCTCTCCTTCGCGCTGGCCCGGCTCGGCGCGGTGCAGTCGCCGGTCATCCCCTTCTACCGGGACCGGGAGGTCGGCTTCGCACTCCGGGCGGCCGAGGCGGAGTTCTTCGCCGTACCGGGCACCTGGCGCGGGTTCGACCACACGGGGATGGCGCGGCGACTGGGCGCGAAAGGGGTCTTCGAGGCGTACGACGCCCTGCCCGAGGGCGATCCCGCGCGGCTGCCGCCGCCGCCCGCCGAGGGCACCTCGGTGCGCTGGATCTACTGGACCTCGGGCACCACCTCCGCCCCGAAGGGCGTCCTGCACACGGACCGCTCGCTGATCGCGGGCGGCGCCTGTCTCGCCCACGCGCTGCGCCTCGCCCCCGGCGACGTGGGCTCGGTGGCCTTCCCGTACGCGCACATCGGCGGCCCCGACTACACGGTGATGCTGCTCCTGTACGGCATCCCGGCGGTGCTGTTCGAGCACTTCGCGCTGCCGGCGGCGCTGCCGGACTACCGCAGGCACGGGGTGACGGTGGCGGGCGGCTCGACGGCCTTCTACTCGATGTTCCTCGCCGAGCAGCGCAAACAGCCGGGCGAGAAGATCATCCCGACGCTGCGGCTGCTGGCCGGCGGCGGGGCGCCGAAGCCGCCCGAGGTGTACCACGCCGTGGTCCGCGAGATGGGCGTGCAACTCGCCCACGGCTACGGGATGACCGAGGTGCCGATGATCACCATGGGCGACCCGGAGGACACCGCTGAGAACCTGGCGACGACGGAGGGACGGCCGCCCGAGGGGATGGAGGTACGCATCGTCGACGGCGAGGTGCGGCTGCGCGGAGAGGCCGTCTGCCGCGGCTATCTGGATCCGGCGCAGACCGCGGAGACCTTCGACGAGGACGGGTTCCTGCGCACCGGCGACCTCGGGCACCTGACCGGCGGCGGGCATCTGGTGCTCACCGGCCGGCGCAAGGACGTGATCATCCGCAAGGGCGAGAACATCTCCGCGAAGGAGATCGAGGACCTGCTGCACCGGTACCCGGGCGTCGGGGACGTGGCGGTGATCGGGCTGCCGGACGCGGAGCGCGGGGAGCGGGTGTGCGCGGTGGTCGAACCCGCCGTACCGCCTGCGGGGGACGGGGAGTTGACCCTGGAGGCGGTGACGGCGTACCTGCGCGCGGCGGGGCTGTCGGTGCACAAGCTGCCGGAACAACTGGAGGTGGTGGACGCCCTGCCGCGGGGGGCGACGCTGCGGAAGGTGCTCAAGTACCAGTTGCGGGAGCGCTTCTTGGACGGCGGGCGGTGAGCGGCGCTGCCCCTGCCGCTGCGTCGGGGGGCGGCCCTGTTCCGTGACACTCCTCGTGACAGACGTGACATACCCGGGACGGCCCCGTGACAGCGGTCCACGAACTTCGCCGCACCGGGCCCCCTCACATGGAGTGTCCGACAGAGAGCCGGACGCAGGAGACCGGAACACAACCCCTGGGGGAACCCCATGTCGAACCGCCGCGCGAACCGCCGCCCCCGCAAGAGCGTCGTCGCCCTGACGGGTGCCGCCGCCCTGATGGCCCTGCTCACCGCCTGCAACGGCACCGCCAACGGCGCCGCGAGCGTCTCCGGCAACGGCACGGCCAGCGGCTCCGCGGCCGTCTCCGGCACCGCCGACGGCAAGGCCGGCGGCTCCGCATCGGTCTCCGGCACCGCCGCCGGTGACACCTCGGACGGCAACTCCTCCTCGGACAACACCTCGGGCGGCGGCACCGGTACCGAGGCGCCGTCGACCTCCACCGGTGCGGACGGCGACGGGGCTCCCTCCGCCTGCCGTCCGGCGAACTACACCACCACGATCGCCCCGGGACCCGCCTCCGCGGGGCACAGCCACTTCCAGGTCACCCTGACCGCGGCGCCCGGGTACGCCCCCTGCCGGCTGGCCGGGTCGCCGACCGATGTGAAGTTCTCCAGCCAGGGTGCCCAGAACGGGATCACCGCCGGCACGTACGGCCCGCAGGACGCCGTGGTGACGTTCGGCCCGGGGAACCCGGTTCACTTCGACATCCAGGTCCCCAACGACGCCGACGGCACTCCGGCCGACGAGGTGGCCTTCACGCTCCGGACTCCGGACGGCGTGATCCCGGGCGAAGGCAGCGTCGACGGCTCACTCACCGTCGCGGACGGCACCGTCATCGGTCCGGTCCAGGCGGGCGCCTGACCCTCCCTCCGGACACCCCGCACGCCCGCGGCCGATTCCCCGGCCTTCCCCGGCCTCCCCGACTGGTGCCGACGCGACCGGCGGGCCGCACCGCCGGGGTCCGGGCTCCGGCCCGCCGCGTCGCGCAGGGGCCTTGCCGCTCCGGCGTTCCACCGCCGCGGACGTCACTCCGGCACGGTGAAGTACCGGGCGAACGCCGGGACGATCTCCGTCTCTCCCACCTTGCCGTCGCCGTCGGTGTCGAGCGCCGCCGCCACCTGTCCGGCGATGTCCTCCCGGACGCCGAGGGCCAGCAGGACGCGCACGATGTCGGCGACCGCGGCCGATCCGTCGCCGTCGGGGGCCGCGAGGGCGAGGGCGGCGTGCAGGAAGGGGCGGGCGATCTCGGCGAACCGGTCCGGGTTGTCGCGCAGGCGCTTGACCGCGCCGGAGACGAACTCCTGGCGGGTGATGCGCTGGTCGCCGTCCCGGTCCGCTATCCCGGCCATGCCCTGCCAGAACGCCTCGGCGCCCGCGTACAGCGCCTGGCCCTTGGCGGAGCGGGCCGGCGTGGCGAACTCCGCCAGCAGCGCCTTGGCCGCGACGTTGAAGTCCGCCCGGTCGATCCAGCCGTTGCCGTCCTGGTCGAAGGTGGCGAACCGGGCGGCGATCCTGCGCTCGTACTCGGTACTGACCATGTCTGTTCGGGCCGCCTCACATCACGTCGGGTAGCTCTCGCACGGAGCGTACGACGCCAGGGCCGGTCACGGAGCGGGAAAGCGACTTTTGTGCCAAGACCGGGGGAATTCCGCAACAACAGTGTCACGCCGAGAGGGGACCGGCCTCGTCCTCGGTCGCCGAGGCGACGTCGGGATGGATGTCGAAGAGCCGGCGCACGCCGAGCGCGCCGAGGACCCGGTTGACGTGCGAGCCGTCGTCGGCCCCGCGGGCGGGCAGGATCAGCCGGAGCCGGCCGCGGCAGGAACGCAGCAGGCGCCGGGTGCCTATCAGCACGCCGACACCGCTGGAGTCGCAGAAGAAGACCTCGGAGAGGTCCACCACGAGTTGCCGCCGGCCTTCGGCCACCGCGTCGTGCACCCGCTGGCGCAGCACCGGCGAGGTCACCAGATCCAGTTCGCCCGACACCTGGAGCACGGCCCAGCCGCCGCGCTCGTCCGCGGTCACTTTGAACGCCACCACCACGCCTTTCGCTCGCCGGATCGTCCCGGAACCGTCGAGAAACGGAGGGTTTTACGCCGCTTCCTTGCAGCGCGGCTGCCCAGCGGCCGTTCCCTGAAACACCGCACCAGAAACAGAAAACGGACAGAACAGGCTTGTTTTAGTCGCCTTCGATCCTGTTCGATCGATTGTGGACCGGGTACGCGACGGTCCATTACCACCTGCGGTCCGCCTGGGGCGAGCAATACACAAAGGAGCGTGCCCGGTCGGAGCCGCCGACTACATTCGAGGAGACGGTGGACGCACTCGGGGCAGGGGGAGGGGGCCGCATGGCGACGAAGGGCGTACCGCCCCGCTGGGACCGCAAGATGCAGCAGCGGCTCGCGCGCGGCGAAGCGGCGGCCCTCGGCGAGCTGTACGACCGGTTCGCCTCCCTCGTGCACGCCCTCGCCCACCGCGTGCTCGCCGACGACGCGGCGGCCGACGGCGTCACCCGCGAGGTCTTCGTCCACGTCTGGGAACACCCCGACGCCTACGATCCCCGGCAGGGCCCGCTGCGTTCCTGGATGGCCGCGCTGACCCACCGGCTCGCCGTGCAGCGGCTGCGCGCCACCGAGACCGCCGCGCTCGCCGGCGACGGGGCCGGCGGGGCCGAGAAGGAGAAGGCCGGGGAAGCCTCGGAATCCAGGGAAACCAGGGAAACCAGGGAAACCAGGGAAACCGGAGAAACCGAAGAAGCCGCGGAACTGGAACGCAAGGTGCGGCACGCGTCGGTCGCCGCCCGTGCCGACTACATCGTCCAGTCGATGCCCGCGCCGCTGCGCGCCGCCCTGGACCTGGCCTACTTCCAGCGCCGCGACTACCGGCAGACCGCCGCCGACCTGGGCGTCACCGAGGACGAGGCCCGCCGCCGGCTCCGCCTGGGCCTGCAACTGCTGTCCACCGCGCACGACGCCGGGACGCCCTCGGGATACGGGGGTTCGGTGTGAGCGGAGCGGAGCGGTTCGATGCACAGGGCGGGTACGAGAGACCGGGCCGCACGGGCACCGGCGACGGGGCCGGTGACCTGCCGCCGGGGCCGAGCGGCCGGGACGACCCGCCGCGCGGCGCGGGAACCGGACCGGAACCACCGGACGGCCCGCCGCCGCGCATCCCGCTGCCCCGTGCCTCCGTCGAGGACACCGGACGGCCGCTGCCCGACCTGGACGACGTGGCACCCGTCCCGCCGGAGCTGCCGCACGGCGTGCTGAGGTCACTGCTCGGGGCCTGGGCGCTGGCCGCTTGTTCGGCCGCAGAGACGGCCGCGGTGGAACTGCACCTCGGCGAGTGCGGCTCCTGCGCGGACGAGGCGCGGCGGCTGCGCGAGGCGGTCGGCCTGCTGCACCAGCCCGAGAACCTCGACCTGGACCCGGCGCTGCGCACCCGTGTCCTCGCGCACTGCCTCGACCGGCGCCCGCCACGCGTCCCGCTGCCCGAGTGGGCGACGCCGTACGACGCGGAGACGGCCCGGCTCGACGCGCTGCTCCAGGACATCGGGGACGCCGAGTGGCACGCACCGGTGCGGCTGCGCTGGTTCGAGGGCGACGCGGCGGCGAGCCGCCGTACCACCGTCGCCGGGGCGATCGCGCATCTGCTGTCGGTGGACGGCCTGGTCGCGGTGGCGCTCGGCCTGGCGGACCCGCTCGCCGAGGAGGGCGTGACGGGCCCGGCCCCGCGCACCGAGGCGTACTGGCGGGCCTCGCACGTCCCGCTGGCCCGGTCGGTGCGGGCACCGTGGCGTGAGCAGAGTCACAACCTGGTGCGGACGGTGTCCTTCACCGGCGGCAGCGCCGGCCGGCTGCCCGTCCCGTACGGCGACTTCACCCTGCCGCTGCACGACGCGATGCTGGACCGGGCGTTCGAGTGCTGGGTGCACGCGGAGGACATCGCGGAAGCGGTGGACTATCCGTACGACCCGCCCGCGCCGCGCCATCTGCACCGCATGATCGACCTGGCCGCCCGGATGCTGCCGGAGGCGCTGGCTGCCCGCCGCCAGGCGGGACTGGCCGCGAAGGGCGACACCCCGCACCTGGTCGCGGCCGGCGAGCCCGGCCGCACCCTCCGGCTGGAGATCGAGGGCGACGGCGGCGGCGAGTGGCTGATCCCTCTCGACTCCCCCGGCGCGGTGGGCTCCGCCGAACTGGAGGTGGCCCGGCTCGCCCTGGACGGCGTGGAGTTCTGCCGCCTGGCCGCGGGCCACGTCCCGCCGCAGGAGGCCGCGGCGGGACAACTCGGGGACCGGGAGGCGATCAGGGACGTCCTGTTCGCCGCGGCGGGGTTGAGCCGGATGTAGCCCACGGTGGGGGCGGGTTGGGGCCATGGTGGGGCCCCGTCGAGTTCATTGCGGGAGCCGGGACGGGTTCACGGTGGGAGCCGGGTGGGGCTCACGGCGGGGCGGGCCGGGGTCACAGTGGGAGCCGGGACGGGTTCACGGTGGGAGCCGGGTGGGGCTCACGGCGAGGCGGGCCGGGGTCACAGTGGGAGCCGGGTGGGGCTCACGGCGAGGCGGGCCGGGAGTTCACGATGGGCGCTCGCCGGGGTCCGAGGTCGACCGCGGGTCCGTAGGGGTTGCCCGCGTGGTTCCCCGCGCTCCCGCCCCCTGCGCACGGGGCCCGCCCGACCGGTTCGTGGACAGCAGTCCCAGCAGGGCCGCGAGGGCGAGGACGAGGACGAAGAACTCGTAGTCGCGGGCCGTGCCGATGAGTCCGCCGCCGTGCACGACCAGGAACCCGGCGGCGACGGAGGGCGCGCCCATGCCCAGGTAGCAGACGACGTAGACGACCGACAGCACGCCGGCCCGTTCGTGCGGGGCGGCGAGCGGAACCACGGTGCGCATACCGCCCTGGAACCCGGCCCCGAAGCCGATGCCCGCGACGACGGTGCAGCCGAAGAAGCCGACGGCCGAGGACTGGCCGACCGCGACCACCGTGCCTCCCGCGGCCAGCACGAGCATGACGATGCCGACCAGCATCACGGTGCGGGGTGCCACCCGGCCGAGCGCGCCGGTCGTCAGCGATCCGACCACGGCGAGCAGGAAGAATCCGAAGCCTCCCAGCACCACCGAGGAGGAGCCGGACAGCTGCTTCACCAGCGCCGGGCCGAGCGACCCGTAGAAACCCGCGAGCGCCCACACGGCGAACAGGATCGGTGCCGCCGCGACCACCGGGCCGCGCAGCCCGGCGGGCACCGTGAACTCGGGTACGAGCGCGGCGCGCGCACCGGGCTTGCGGGTCACCGTCTCCGGCATCAGGAACACGCCGAACGCCTGCACGACGAAGACGCCGACGAGCACGAGATAGACCAGGCGGGTGGGCGCCGGCGCGTACTGGACCAGCAGCCCGGACAGCAGCGCTCCGGTGCCGGTGCCGAATCCCGGCGCGGCCGCGTTGGCCGTCGTGCCGCGTCTGCGGTCGATGTCGACCATCACCGCGCCGAGCGCGCCGAGCGCCCCACCGGTGGAGACACCCTGCAACACCCGGCCGGCCACCAGGGCGCCGACCCCGTCCGCGGTGATGAGCACGGCCAGCGCGACCATCTGCACCGCGAGCGCGGCCAGCAGCACCGGCCGGCGGCCGACGTGGTCGGACAGCCGCCCGAGCACGAGCAGGGCGAGCAGTACGGCGATCGCGTACACGCCGAAGACGACGGTGGTGGTGATCGGCGAGAAGCCCCACCGGCCGGCGTAGGTCGCGTAGAGGGGGGTCGGCGCGCTGGAGGCGGCCAGGAACGAGACGACGATCGAGGCCGGCAGCATCAGGCTCGCGGTTCTCGGGCTGTTGCCGGTCCCGGCCGTGCCGCGCTTCCGCAGCGCCGGAGGGCCGGGGTTCGGGGGTGCGGGGTTCGCGGGGGCGGTCGCCGCGCCGGGCGCGCCGGGCACCGGATCGGCCGCCGCATCGGGCAGGGGCCGCTGCACGGATCGAGTCATGCCTTGAGCCTCGCGCCGTCACGCCGCACCGACGAGTGGCAAAAATGCTGCGTTTCGTTAGGATGCTGCCATGGCTGTTCATCGTGTGGCCGTGGTGGTGCTCGACGGGGTGACCCCGCTCGACCTGGCCATCCCGACCCAGGTTTTCTCCCCGCGTCCGGAGACCCCCTACGAGCTGACCATGTGCGCCCTGTCCGGTCAGGTCGCGACCACCGGCGGTTTCAAGCTGCTCGTCGATGCCGGGCTGGACCAGGTGCGCGCCGCCGACACCGTGATCGTGCCCGGCTTCGACCCGCCCCTGCGCCCGCCGCCCCCGGCGCTGCTCGACACCCTGCAAGAGGCCCGCGGCCGGGGGCGGCGCGTGGTGTCGATCTGCACCGGCGCGTTCGCGCTGGCCGCCGCCGGCATACTGGACGGCCTGCACGCCACCACCCACTGGCAGCACATCGACGACCTGGAGCAGCGTTTCCCGGCCGTGGCGGTGGACCGCGACGTGCTCTACGTCGACGAGGGCGAGGTGCTCACCTCGGCCGGGGTCTGCTGCGGCATCGACCTGTGCCTGCACATCGTGCGCCGCGACCTGGGCGCCGTCGCCGCCAACCGGATCGCCCGCGGCCTGGTCGCCGCCCCCCACCGGGACGGCGGGCAGGCCCAGTACGTACCGGCGCCCGTGGCGGTCGCCGGTGACACCTCGCTGGCCGGGACGCGGGCCTGGGCCCTGGAGCGCCTCGCGGACCCGCTCTCCATCGGCGAACTCGCCCGGCACGCCCGTATGTCACAGCGCTCGTTCATGCGCCACTTCACCGAGGAGACCGGCACGACACCGCTGCAATGGCTGGTCAACGCCCGGGTGAACGCCGCCCGCGAACTGCTGGAGACCACCGACCAGTCGATCGACCAGGTGGCACAGGACTGCGGACTGGGCTCGGCGGCCAACCTCCGGCTGCACTTCCGGCGCGTCCTGCACACCACGCCGACCGCCTACCGGCGCACCTTCACCCGCCGCCCCCCGGCGGACACCGCCCTCGTCCCCGCCGCGCACACGGTCGCCGGGCCGACGGCGTGACGGCGCGGGGTGTTCCCCGCGGCCGGTGGGCGGGCTAGGCGAACACCACCGTCCGCCGCCCGTTGAGCAGAATCCGGCGCTCCGCGTGCCACTGCACGGCCCGCGCCAGCGCCTGGCACTCCACGTCCCGGCCGATCGCGACCAGTTGGTCCGGCGTGACGTCGTGCCGTACCCGCTCCACCTCCTGCTCGATGATCGGGCCCTCGTCGAGGTCGGCCGTCACGTAGTGCGCCGTGGCGCCGATCAGCTTCACCCCACGGGCGTGCGCCTGGTGGTACGGCTTCGCGCCCTTGAAGCTCGGCAGGAAGGAGTGGTGGATGTTGATGATCCGGCCGCTGAGCTGCTTGCACAGCTCGTCCGAGAGGACCTGCATGTAGCGGGCGAGCACCACCAGCTCGACCTGCTGCTCGCGGATGATCTCCAGCAGCTGTTCCTCGGACTGCGTCTTGGTGTCCTTCGCCACCGGGAGGTGGTGGAAGGGGATGCGGTACGACTCGACCAGCTCGGCGAACTCCCGATGGTTGGAGACGACCGCGGCGATCTCCACCGGCAGCGCACCGGTCCGGGCGCGGAACAGCAGGTCGTTGAGGCAGTGCCCGAACTTGCTGACCATCAGGACGATGCGCATCTTCGCGTCCGCGCGGTTGATCTGCCAGCCCATCTGGAAGGAGTCGCCGACCGCCGCGAAGCTCGCCCGCAGTTTGTCCACGGTGACCGGCGCCTGAGCCGAGAAGTGGACGCGCATGAAGAACAGACCCGTGTCGTGGTCGCCGAACTGCTGGCTGTCCTCGATGTTGCACCCGGTCATGAACAGATAGCTCGACACGGCGTGCACGATGCCCTTCTTGTCAGGGCACGAGAGCGTCAGGACGTACTGGTCGGCCAGGGCCGCTGCTCGGGTGGGCTGGTCGTTCATGCGGGACAGGGTCCCACATCCGCCTCGGCGTACCGAGCACGGTCCGCTAGGCGGACCGCGTCATGATCTGGAGCACCTCAAGGCTCCGCGGCGGCGCGTCGGGGTCGTCGCCGTCGCTCACCGACATCCGGACGTGGGCGTCCCGGGCCGCCCGCACCGCCTCCGGCCAGCCCTGGTTCTCCAGGTACGCGGCGACCGGCGCGTCCGGGCCGACCTGGTGCATGATCCGCAGCACCCGCAGGACGGCGGTGTCGACGAGCGCCGCCTCCTGGGAGTCCCGGAAGATCGTGCCGACGTACTTCTCGGCGGACCAGTTGTCCAGCCAGGTGTCCTCCACCAGCCGGTACACGGCGTCGGTCACGTCCCCGTACCCGTCGACGCCGACCAGCCAGACGTCTCGTTGGAACGTCTGGTCGGAGAGCATGTGCAGCGCGGAACGCACATTGCTGCGCCAGCGCCACCACGGCATGTCATTCTGCGGCATGCCGCCCATGGTGGAGGAGCGACGGCCGCGACGGGAAGAGTTCTCCGAACCTTGCACGGTCACCGATCGTACGTTCTTCACAGCGGGCGTCCCACCGGCCCCCGCAATTCACCTCTACGTCACCCCTGGTTGACCGTGGAGCATGCCCGGGTTAGCGGTGTGACGGAATCGTCCGTGAACATGACCGGCAGGCGACGCTTTCGCAGCACCTTCCTCCCCCCACGCACCCGCCCTGCCCGAGCCTCCGTGCTGTCCGCGGGTGCGCTCGTGGCCTGTGCCTCGCTCGCCGCCGGATGCGGGGTCATTCCCGGAACGGGAGATTCCGGGGACGACACGATCAAGGTGATGACCTGGGCACCGCAGGGCACCGACGCCGCCGACATGGACGGCATGCCCGCCATGGCCGAGGCGTACGCCCGCTGGATCAACGCCGAGGGCGGCCTCGCCGGCCGCAAGCTGAAGGTCCTGACCTGCAACGACGGCAATGACGCCGTGGGCGCGGCGAAGTGTGCCCGGCGCGCGGTGGACGAGAACGTGGTGGCGGTCGTCGGCTCCTACAGCGAGTTCGGCGACTCGTACTTCGCGCCGCTGGAGGGCGCCGGCATCCCGTACATAGGCGGCTACGGCGTGACGACCGAGGAGTTCACCAGCGCGCTGTCCTACCCGGTCAACGGCGGCCAGGCCAGCCTGCTGGCCGGCCTCGGGAAGGCCCTCGCCGGCACCTGCGGCCCCGTCGCCCTGGTCCGCCCGGACAGCATCGCGGGCGACGAGCTGCCCCCGCTGCTCAACTCGGGGCTCGGCGCGGGCAAGCACGACAAGGCGAAGGACCAGCTGGCACCCGAGGACGTCGGCGAGTACAGCCAGCAGGCCGACCGGGCGCTCAAGGAAGCGACGTCGGACCCGCTGGCGCAGGGCTGTGTGGTGCCGGCGCTCGGCGGCTCCACCGCGACCTTCATGGACTCCTTCCGGCGGGCCCGCGAGGACTATCCGCGGGTGAGCACCGCGACCGTGCTCGGCAGCGTCGACCAGAGCGTGATCAACGCGTCGGGCGGCGCGAGCGGGCCGTACGAGGGTTCGTACATCACCGGCTGGTACCCGGTGGCCACCGACCAGCGCTGGAAGCCGATGAAGGAAGTGATCGACAAGGAAGCCTTCGGCGACAACCGCATCGACCCCGCGGACGCCGGAGTGCAGACCACGTGGATCGCCTACACCGTGCTGCGGGCCGTCCTGGAGAAGATCGGCGGCAGCGAGGTGAGTGCCGACAGCGTGCGGGCCACCCTGGACTCCGGCATCAAGATCGCCACGGGCGGGCTCACCCCGACCCTGAGCTGGCCCGCCCGTGGCCAGGGCAAGCTCGCCGCCGTCGGTCTGTCCCGGCTGGTCAACGCGGACGTGACGCTTCAGGTCGTACGCGCCGGACAGCTGGTGGCGGCCAGGGGCGGGGGCCTCACGGACGTCACCGCCACGCTCCAGAACGCGAACCTCGGCTGAGTCCGGGCCGGCCGGCCCGAAGGCGTCCGGTCCGGCCGGGTCAGCCCCCGCCGGACCGTGCCCGTCCCGTCAGCCCCTGCCGGACCGGCGGCGCCCGCCAGGTCCGGCCGCGCCGCGCCCGGCGTACCGGCCGGGCGCGGCGCGGTCGGGGTCACAGCTGGGTCGCCTGGCGCTCGGTCAGGCCGTACTTCTTGGCGATCGCGTTCCACAGCCGGGCCGCCTTGCTCTTCTCGGTGCTCGCGGTACCGCTGTCCCGGTTGGCCTCCTGGGCCTGGCCAGTGGTGCGGGCCTGGCCCTTCTTGCAGCCGTTCTTCTTGGCGGCCTGGTCGGC
Organism: Streptomyces sp. NPDC001270; assembly: GCF_042896695.1. Lineage (NCBI taxonomy): Bacteria > Bacillati > Actinomycetota > Actinomycetes > Kitasatosporales > Streptomycetaceae > Streptomyces > Streptomyces sp. NPDC001270. The sequence goes on from NZ_JBIAXM010000006.1 coordinate 75,427, forward strand.
CCAGGCCGCGTAGTGGTTGTCGGCCGACGCCGACGCCTGCCACGCCTTGGTGAGGGCGGTGGTCAGCTCGGCGTGGTCGGGCAACTGGTCCACGGCCAGCTGCGACAGGCGGGAGACCAGATCGGTGCGCTGCTTGGCCGCCGCCCGCAGGGCCGCGGCGGCCTCGCCCTGGTTGCGGCACGCCTTCACGTCGGCCACCGCCTTGATCACCGAGGCGCGGCTGCCGCCGCTGTCGGCGAGCAGCTTGTCCAGGCCCGCGGCCTGCGGCTGGGCCGGATCGTCGGCCGCGGACGGCGATCCGCTGTCCGCGGGGGCCGAGGCGGCGACGGTCTTCTTGTTGTCGCCCTTGTCATCGCCGCCCCCGCTGCTGAGCAGCGCGCCCGCGCCGACCCCGAGGACGATGATGCCGACGCCCGCGGCCGCGATGAGCGGCACCCGCGAGCCGCCGCGGCGCCCACCGCGCCCGCCGCCGTCCTGCGCGCCGCGCCGCCCGCCGCCCCCGCCCGGTCCCTGCGGGGTGTACGCGGGCTGCGGCGGCCCGGCGTAGGTGCTCTGCGGCTGCTGGAAGGGCGGCATCTGCTGGGTGGGCGGGGCCGCCGCGGGACCGCCCGCGGCACTGCGGAAGAGGTTGTCGAACTCGGCGGGCGGCTGCCGGTCCCCGCCCTGCTCGCCGCCGTACGGCGCGGCCACCGGGGGGATGTACTGCGTGGCCTCGGCGTCCGAGCCGGGCGCGGCGGGCTGCGGCTGCTCCGCCCGCCCCAGGAAGCGGGTGTCCTGCCCCGACGCCTCGGGCGGCAACGGGCCCGGAGCCACCGGTGGGATGTACTGCGTGGCGCCCTCGCCCGCGGGAGCGGGCACGGGACCCGGGCCGCCCGCGGCGACCGGCGGTATGTACTGCGTGGCGGCCTGGTCCGCGGGCGCGACCGGCGGTATGTACTGGGTCGCGGCCTGCTCCGCGGGCGCGGACGGCGGTATGTACTGCGTGGCGGCCTGCTCCGCGGGCGCGGCCGGGGGAAGCGGAGCGCCGTACGACTGCTGCTGGGCGCCGCCCCCTCCGTACGACTGCTGCTGGGCGCCGCCGTCTCCGTACGGCAGTTGCGCCGCGTCGCCGCCCGAGCCGTACGGCAGCTGCGCCGCGCCGGTCGCGCCGGAGCCGTAGGCCCCGGCCGCCGGGTCCTGCGGGGCCGCGCCGCCGTGCGGCGGTGTCGGGGAGCCCTCCGGGGGCAGCGGGCCCGCGCCGGGGCCGTGCTGCACCTGAGGAGTCCACGGAGTGGGCTGGTTCGTGGTCCCCCACTCCAGCGCCGGGGCCGGCGGCCAGCCCTGGTCGGGCTGGGGGGCGGCGGCCGACTGCTGCTCCGGGCCCCAGGGCTGCCCCCACGCCTGACCGCCGGGCGGGGCGGCCGACTGGGGACCGCTCGGCTGCGGTCCGGACGGCTGCCCCGGTCCTGACGGCTGCGGGCGGGTCGGCTGAGGTGCGGATCCGCCCGTCATACCCGGCAGCAGCGGCTCGCCACCGTCGGAGGGCAGCACGATGCCTTCGCGCGCGGGCTCGCCCTGTCCACTCTGCGTCACCGGGACTCCTACGATTGGGGGACCTTCGGAATCGTCGGCTCACGCTACCGGGTCCCCCGAGCCGGGTGCCACGCAGCTCAGGGCCCGATCATCTTCCCTGCACCGGCTGTAACGGAACCGCCCCGTGAGGCGCTGTTAATGGCCCCGTCCCCGCGTCAACACGTCGATTTCCCGTCCGTTCACGCTCCGTCCCATTCCGTGTTCACCCGCGTCGCGGGCGGCCGTCTCACGCGGCCTGTTGCAGGTCGAGCCGCGCCCCGAACTCCCGCACCACCGGCTCGTCCCGGTACGGCTCCAGCCGCTGCTGGAAGTCGTCCAGGTACTCGGCGCCGCGATTGGAACGGAGCGTTTCCAGCAGTTCCACCGCTTTCAGACCGGTGTGGCAGCCCTGTTCGACCTCGCGCTGCTGCACCTGCGCTGTGGCGAGAAGCACATAACCGATGGCCCGCCTGCGCACCCGTCCCTCGGGATGCCCGGCCAGCGACTGCTGCGCGTACCGCGCCGCCGCCTCGGACTGCCCGAGGTCGCGGTGGCAGTGCGCCAACTCGTCCGCCAGATACGCCTCGTCGAAGTGCGCGATCCACGCCGGGTCGTCCCCGGAGTCCGCGTCCGCCGACTCCATCGCCGTGACCGCCCGCTCGGACGCCGACTGCGCCGCCCGCACATCGCCCAGCAGGGCGTGCCCGCGCGCCTCGGCCGCGTGGAACATCGCCTCCGCGCGCGGGGTGACCCGGCCCCGCGCCCCTTCCTGCGCCGCGCGCGCCAACTGCGCGATCTCGCGCGGGTTTCCGAGCTGGGCGGCCAGGTGGCTCATGGACGAGGCGAGCACATAGCCGCCGTACCCGCGGTCGCCCGCCGCCTGGGCCAGCCTGAGCGACTGGATGTAGTAGCGCTGGGCGAGGCCCGGTTGGCCGGTGTCGACGGCCATGTACCCGGCCAGCTCGGTCAGTCGGGCCACCGCGGCGAACAGATCGCGGCCCACGGCCTCCCGGTAGGAACCGGCCAGCAGCCCGGAGACGACGCTGTTGAGGTAGTGCACGACCACCGGGCGGACATGCCCGCTGCCGTACTGGTGGTCGAGGTCCACCAGCGCCTGGGTCATCGCGAGCACGGCCGCCACGTCCGACTGCCCCACCCGCGGGCCCGCCTGACGCGCCACCTGGGCGTCCGGCGCCGAGATCAGCCAGTCGCGGCTCGGCTCCACCAGCGCGGACGCGGCGACCGACGAACCGGACAGGAAGTCCCTGCGGCCCACGTCACTGCGCCACAGCTCGCAGACCTGCTCGATGGCGCCCAGTACCGTCGGCGAGAACTGGAGACCGACGCCCGAGGCGAGGTTCTTGCCGTTGGCCATCCCGATCTCGTCGATGGTGACCGTACGGCCCAGTTTGCGGCCCAGCGCCTCGGCGATGATGGCGGGCGCCCGGCCCCGCGGCTGCTGACCGCGCAGCCAACGGGCCACGGACGTCTTGTCGTAGCGCAGGTCGAGGCCGTGCTCGGCGCCGCACATGTTGACCCGGCGGGCGAGCCCGGCGTTCGAGCACCCCGCCTCCTGAATGAGCGCCTGCAACCGTTCGTTCGGCTGCCGCGCGACGAGTGGCCTTGCGGCCATGGCGTACCCCCTGCCAACCCCTGAAGCGAAAAGATCCGGCCCTGAAAATCAATGCCCCGCTACGTACCGAAAATGCGAGACATGCGAGGATTGCCGGAGTAAAAGCTGATCCCGACCCCCAACGGTGGCTACCCCGGCCACGACGGGCTTCCTCCTGCGCGCCCCCGGACATGCATCCATGCGCCCCAATTACGGAACCGATGCTCCTCCCCCGCGCGCGGTCCTGTCATCGCACTGGCCGTAACCCGAGGTGGGCGCGGGAGTTGAGTGGGACGTGGAAGAGACGATCACTGGACCCGAAGCCGCCCAGATTCCGAAGCAGCGCGGGGAATCGCTGCTGGAGAACGCCGTTCGCTACGCCGAGGAGCGCCACTGGGACGTGGTACCCGGCACCTGGCTGGAAGCCGCCGACGGGGAGCAGCACTGCTCCTGCGGCGACGCCGTGTGCGCCGCCCCCGGCGCACACCCGGGGCGCGCGGACTGGGCGACCCTGGCGACCGGGAGCGCGACCGTCGCCCGGCGGATGTGGCAGAAGCAGCCGACGGCGTCCATCCTGCTGCCGACGGGCCGTACCTTCGACGCGTTGTCCGTCCCGGAGTCGGCCGGGTTCCTGGCGCTGGCCCGGATGGAGCGGATGGAGCTGACGCTCGGGCCGGTGACGCGCACCCCCGACCGGCGGATGAACTTCTTCGTTCTGCCGGGTGCCTCGCTGAAGCTCGCGGAACTGCTGCGCAAGCTGAGCTGGTCGCTGGGGTCGCTCGATCTGGTCGCGCTCGGCGAGGGGGCGTACGTGGCTGCGCCGCCTACGCGGTTCGGGTCGCAGGGGGCCGTGCAGTGGGCCTGCCGGCCGACGGCTGCGAATCGGTGGTTGCCGGATGTGGAGGAGTTGATCTCGCCGTTGGCGTATGCGTGCGGGAGGGATCGGTAGGGGTGGTTGTTGGGTGGTTGGGGTTGGGGGGCGGGTGCGGGTGAGTGGGCGGTCTTCGCGCAGTTCCCCGCGCCCCTGGGCGCGAAGGGTGCTGCATCGTTGAGGTTGGGGGGCGAGTGCGGGGCCGTGGGCTTGCTCGCGCAGTTCCCCGCGCCCCTGGGCGCTTGGGGTGCTGCATCGTTGAGGTTGGGGGGCGAGTGCGGGGCCGTGGGGGGTGTTCGCGCAGTTCCCCGCGCCCCTTTGGGGGTGGGGTTTGCACCGTAGGGTGCTCGTATGACGGAGCAAACGGGAGTGGGCGGCGCGGCCGTGTCTGTGCGCGGGCTCTGGAAGCGGTTCGGGCAGCAGGTCGCTGTCGCCGGGATCGATCTGGAGTTGCCGGCGGGAAAGTTCATCGGGCTGGTGGGGCCCAACGGAGCCGGTAAGACCACCACCCTCTCGATGGTGACCGGGCTGCTCCGGCCCGACCAGGGGTCCGTCGAGGTGGTCGGCCACGACGTGTGGCGGGACCCGGTGGCCGTCAAGGCACGGATCGGCGTGCTGCCGGAGGGGCTGCGGCTGTTCGAGCGGCTGTCGGGGCGCGAACTGCTCGGTTACACCGGGCGGTTGCGGGGGCTGCCCGGGGCCGAGGTCGACAAGCGGGCCACCCAACTGCTGGACGTGCTCGATCTCGCCGGTGCCCAGCACAAGCTCGTCGTCGACTACTCCACCGGCATGCGCAAGAAGATCGGGCTGGCCGCGGCCCTCCTGCACAATCCCGAAGTCCTCTTCCTCGACGAGCCGTTCGAGGGCGTCGACCCGGTGTCCGCGCAGACCATCCGGGGCGTCCTGGAGCGGTACACGGGCTCCGGCGCCACCGTCGTCTTCTCCTCCCACGTCATGGAACTCGTCGAGTCACTGTGCGACTGGGTGGCCGTGCTGGCGGCGGGCCGCATCCGCGCGACCGGGCCGCTGTCCGAAGTGCGCGGCGCGCACACCACCCTCCAGGGGGCGTTCCTGGAACTGGTCGGCGCGCAGGGCCGCGACGCCGGCTCCGACCTGGACTGGCTGGGCGGCGGGGCCCGATGACGGACGTCACCGCCACCGTCGTACGGCTGAAGCTGTCCCTGCTGCGCAACGGGCTCAGGCAGTCCGGCGGACGGCGGGCCGCGTTCGTCGCCTCGGCCGTCGTCGCGCTGCTGTTCGCCGCGCTGCAACTGCTCGGCCTGATCGCGCTGCGCGGGAACGCCCACGCCGACGCCGTCGCCCTCCTGGCGACGGCCGTGCTGGCACTGGGCTGGGCCGTGATGCCGCTGTTCTTCCCGAGCGGCGACGAGACGCTGGACCCGACCCGGCTGGTGATGCTGCCGCTGCGCCCGCGCCCGCTGGTACGGGCCCTGCTGGCGGCCTCGCTGGTCGGCATCGGGCCGGCGTTCACGCTGCTCCTGCTGGCCGGCTGTGCCCTGTCGGTCGCCCACGGCGGCGCGGCCTACGTCACCGCGGTCCTCGCGACCGTCCTCGGGGTGCTGGTCTGCGTGGCCCTCGCGCGGGCCGTGGCCGCGGCCAACGTACGGCTGCTGACCAGCCGCAAGGGCCGCGATCTCGCGGTGCTCAGCGGGCTGGTCATCGCGGTCGGCGCGCAACTGGTCAACTTCGGTGCGCAGCGGCTCGGCTCGGCCGGGCTCGGCCAGCTCGCCCCGGCCGCCGACGTGCTGCGCTGGGTGCCGCCCGCCTCGGCGGTGGGCGCGGTGCACGCGGTGAGCGAGGGCGCGTACGGCCGGGCCGCCGCCCAGTTGCTGCTGACCGTGGCGGCGCTGGCGCTGCTGCTCGCCCTGTGGGCGCGCAGCCTGACCCGGCTGATGACCGCGCCCGACGGCTCCACCTTGCAGGCCGCCGACAGCGGCGCCCGCGCGCGCACCTCGACCGGGCTCGGCCGGCTGCTGCCGACGGGCCGCACCGGTACGGTCATGGAGCGCTCCCTGCGCTACGTCTGGCGCGACCCCAAGACCAAGGCGGCGTGGGTGACCTCGCTGGCCATCGGGCTGATCGTGCCGGTGTTCAACGCGTTGCAGGGCACCGGGACGGTCTACTTCGCGTGCTTCGCCGCCGGGATGCTCGGCATCCAGATGTACAACCAGTTCGGGCAGGACACGTCCGCGTTCTGGATGGTGGCCATGACCATCTCGTCCGCCCGGGACGCGTACGTCGAGCTGCGCGGACGGGCGCTGGCACTGCTGGTGATCACCCTGCCGTACGCGGTACTGGTGACCGTCCTGACGACAGCCCCTGCTGGGCGACTGGCACCGGCTGCCCGAGACGCTCGGCCTGTCCTTCGCGCTGCTCGGCGCGATGCTGGCGACCGGGGCGTGGACCTCGGCCCGCTTCCCGTACTCCATCCCGCAGGAGGGCTACAAGAACGTGGCACCCGGGCAGGGCAGCCTGGCCTGGATCGCGATCTTCGGCGGCATGGTCGCGGCGGCCCTGCTGTGCACGCCCGTCATCACCCTCGCCATCGCACTGAACGTGAGCGCGGGCGGCGACGCCTGGACCTGGCTGCTGCTGCCGGTCGGCGCCGCCTACGGCGCGGGAATCACCGTGCTGGGCCTGCGGCTGGCGGCACCGCGGACGGCGGCGTACCTGCCGGAGATACTGGCCGCGGTCAGCAAGGGGTGATGAAGGAGGCAAAGGGGGTGGAGGGGATGGAGGAGGGGGCGAAGGACCGGTGCGGGCTGACGGAGGTCGGTGACCGGCCGACGTACGAAGGCGGCCGGGGCGGCGGGGCCTGCGGAGGTGGCTGAGGCGGCCGGGCGGTCAGACCCCCGGCCCACCCTCCCCGGACCCGTCAGCCGCCCCACTCGGGCCCGTCAGTCGCCGCCTTGCCCGGACCGGCCGGCCACCTTTCCCGGACCCGCCGGCCGCCGGACCCGGACCGGCCGGTCGCCGGGTCCGACGGTGCTCCCCCCCGCGTTCGGATGCGACCCGTCCTCAGCCCGCTCCCGCCCTCACTGGGTGAGGACCGTGTCCAGGAACGGTTCGATCGCCGTGCGCCAGGCGGCCGGCTGGTCGTAGTGGACGAGGTGGCCGGCGTCGGCGACCTCCGCGTACTGGCCGCGGGGCAGGACCCGGACCATCTCCTGGGCCTCGGCGCGGCCCAGCTCGCCGTCGAGGCCGCGGACGACCAGGGCGGGGCAGCCGACGTGGGTCAGCTCCTCCCAGTGGGCGTCATGCACCCAGGTCTCGCGGGACCTCAGCATCCGGTCGGGGTCGAAGACGGGCCGCCAGCCGTCCGCGGACTCGTGCATGATCTCGGCGTAGAACTCGCCGCGGGCCGGATTCGGACGGTCCACCCAGGGGTCGTCCTCGCCGAACCACTTGCGGACGTCGGCGAGCGTGGCGAACGGTACGGGCCAGGACTTGAACCAGTTGGCCCACTCGCGCTGCGAGGCCCCGCCGAGGGCGGAGGCCCGCATGTCGCAGATGACCAGGGCACGCACCAGGTCGGGGCGCTTGACGGCGAGCTGCCAGGCGGTCAGCGCGCCCATGGCGTGTCCGATGACCACGGCCGGGGCGAGGCCGAGCTGTTCGACGGCCGCCTCGGCGTCCTCGATGTAGGCGTCACGGGTGTACGCGGCCGGCGGGGGCTTGTCGCTCTGGCCGTGGCCGCGCTGGTCCAGCGCCACGGCGCGGTGGCGCTCGGAGAGCCAGCGGGCGGTGGCCGCCCAGTGCGAGGCCCGGCCCATCAGGCCGTGCAGTAACAACACCCCGGGCCCGGGTTCCGGATCCGTCTTGGGAGGGTCGGCGAACTCCCAGGCGGCCAGCCCCACGCCGCCCGCTCCCCTCACGTCGATACGCCGTGCCATGCGCTGGCACCCCCCTAGCTCCGCTCGGACCGTACCGCTGTGTCCTGCCGTCGTACCGCTGCGTTGCGCAGATGCTGCCGTAGTTTGCCGTATTTTCCCCGTAGATTGCCCTAGATTATCGAATAGCTTTTCGAAACTGGTGCCTCTGCGGACAACACCCCTCATTCGAGTGACCCCCGACGAGGAATGATCGCCGCCACCGAGGGGAGTTGTTACGCGGGAGGCGGACCGCTCGGGGAAACCGGTCCGCGGGGGATGACCTTGAGAGCTCGGGGCTCCAGGTCAGCACAGGGGAGGACAGGCCCCGGCGCCGCAGGGTGCCGGGGCCCTCTCCCTGTCTGCGGCACATCCTCCCCGCCCCCCCTCCGGTCATATGCCTCTCGCGACAGCCTTGCACGAGATACGGCCGAGCGCTGCCGTTCGGAGCACCGAATCCGGGATTTCGGCGCCACCCGGTCCGGCCCCCAACCGGCGCTCCAGCCACGGGAGTTGACGCCGGACAGGGGGCTGCCCAGACGCCGCGCGCGGCCGGCGTCCGACGCGCCGCCTCTGCGTTCGACGAGCCACCCGCCGTGCCCGGCGGCGCGCCTCAGCGCTTGGCCACGAACACGTGGGAGGCGGTGTCCGCCTCCAGCTCGGCCGCCTCACCGCTGCTGCCCACCAGCACACCGCCCGCCGACTCGGTCACGCTCACCACCGAACCGGGCTGCACACCCGCCCGACGCAGCGTGTACATCAGCTGGGCGTCGGTCTGGATCGGCTCGCCGATACGGCGCACCACGACCGTCTTGCCGTCCGCGCCCGGGTCGAGGTCCGCCAGCGACACCATGCCCTCGTCGAGGAACGGGTCGGCCCCGTCCTGCTCGCCCAGCTCCTCCAGGCCCGGGATGGGGTTGCCGTACGGCGACTCGGTCGGATGGCGCAGCAGCTCCAGGACGCGGCGCTCCACCGCCTCGCTCATCACGTGCTCCCAGCGACACGCCTCGGCGTGCACCTGCTCCCACTCCAGGCCGATCACGTCGACCAGCAGGCACTCCGCGAGCCGGTGCTTGCGCATCACGCGCGTGGCCAGCCGGCGGCCCTCGTCGGTCAGCTCCAGATGCCGGTCGGTCGCCACCGAGACCAGGCCGTCGCGCTCCATCCGCGCGACCGTCTGGCTCACCGTCGGACCGCTCTGGTCCAGCCGCTCGGCGATGCGGGCGCGCATCGGGACCACGCCTTCCTCCTCCAGTTCGAGGATGGTGCGGAGGTACATCTCCGTGGTGTCGATCAGTCCGGACATACGTGCCCCTCGATTACCTCTGCCGGAAGCTGACCGCTCCCGGCATGCGCTGGCCCTGGCCTCAATTCTGACGCATACCACCGACAACCGTCCCGCACCGCCGAAACAGCGGAGTTACCAGCGCGTGTGCGCGGCGCGTCGGGAGCCGCCCTCCTCCGTACGGGACGGCGCTACTGGCCGTATTGACAGCGCGCTGGTCCAGACCGCACGGTGATCCGCGACACAGACGCTGCGACGACGCTGCGAAAGGGCACCGCATGAGCGACGGCACACCGGCCGACCAGTTCTTCGACGCCGCCATCGGCCTGCTGCGACAGGTCCGTGAGGAGGAGTCCGCGGCCATCGCGGCGGCCGGTACGCTCCTCGCCGACACCGTCGAGGCCGGCGGCAGACTGTTCGCCTTCGGCGCCGGACACTCCTCCCTCGCCGCCCAGGACGTCGTCTACCGGGCCGGCGGTCTCGCCCTGATGAACCTGCTCCCGGTGCCCGGTGCCGTCGGCGTCGACGTCGTCCCCGCCACCCTCGGCTCCGCCCTGGAACGCGTCGACGGGCTGGCCAGTGCCGTCCTGGACACCTCACCCGTCCGGTCCGGCGACGTCCTCGTGATCATCTCCCTGTCGGGCCGCAACGCCCTCCCCGTGGAGATGGCGATGGCCGCGCGCGGCCGGGGGGTCAGGGTCATCGGCGTGACGTCGGTGGCGTACGCCACGCAGACCTCGTCCCGGCACGGCTCCGGCACGTACCTGAAGGACCACTGCGACATCGTCCTCGACTCGAAGATCGCGGTCGGCGACGCGGAACTCACCCTCGACACCATCCCGGCCCCCTTCGCCCCCGCCTCCACGGTGGTCACCACCGCGCTCCTCCAGGCGGTCATGGCCACGACAGCGCAGACCCTCGCCGCCCGTGGCGTCGAGCCGCCGCTGCTGCGCTCCGGGAACGTCGACGGCGGACACGACTGGAACACCCGGATCATGGACGAGTACCGGGACCGGATCTTCTACCGGCGCTGAAATCTCCGCGGCAGGCGTGGCTCCTCCGCGCCCCTTCCGGCGCGGCGCCGGCCCGCTCAGCGGTCCTGCGCCGTCGCCGCCGCCAGGTCCAGGGCCGCCGCGATGCGGGCCGCCACGTCTTCCGCGTACGTCGCGTCGAAGCGCTCGAAGGCGCTGCGCGCGGCCCCGCGCAGGAACGTGACGACGCCCAGCGTGCGCCCCCGGCTGCGCAGCACCGCGCACAGCGCGTGCACGCTGTCCCCGGGCCACTGCCGCTCCAGCGCCCATTCCCGGGCCCGCTCGGCGGACATGCCGCCGGCGTCGGCCCGCACCGTCCCGGACCGCTCGACGCACTGCACCGCGGGATGGCCGATCTCGTACCGCAGGGGCAGTCCGGCCGCGCCCGTGAGCAGGCTCGGTCCCGGCGCCCCGGCCGGGGTCGCGGCGATCCGCACCAGCCGCACCGCCGGCCGCACACCGCCGTCGGCCGGCGGCGGGCCCGCCACCCGGTCGATCAGCGCGTGGTCGGCGAACCCGGCGAGCGCGAAGTCGAGGTGGACGGTGGCCGCCTCCGCCGGGCCCTCGCACTCGGCCGCGGCGCGGGCCGCCCGGTGCAGCTGGTTGGTGCGGAAGCGCAGCAGCGACGCCTCCTGCTCACCCTGTTTGGCCTCCGTCACGTCCTGGAACAGCCAGCCGACGCCGAGCGGCACCGGCTCCTCGGCGAGCGGGGAGGCGAGCCGCAGGAAGCCGCTGCGCCAGCACCGCCGCTTCTCGCCCTCCGGGGTCCGCACGGCCACCCACATCTCGGCCGGTGCGGGCGGCGCGCCTTCGGCCAGCACGTGGGTGAGCGCGCCCTCCAGGTCCTCCACGCCCTGGGTGAGCAGCTCACCGAGGGGCCGGCCGAGCACGGACGTGCGGCCTGTGCCCAGGGCGCGCGCCGCGTACGCGTTCACCACCGCGGGCCGCAGGTCGGCGTCGATGAGCACGACGCCCCACGCCGCGTCCTCGAACAGCGCCTCGCTCAGGGCGATGGACCGTTCCAGGTCCATCTGCGCGTGCACCTCGCTGAAGGCGCAGTACACCCCGGCGGGCTTGCCGTCCGGACCGCGCACCGCCGCGGACTGGGTCCGCACCAGGACCCGCCCGCCGTCCTTCGTGACCAGCGCGAACTCGTGCACCTGCCGCCCGGGGGCGTGCATCGCGGACAGCAGCCGGCCCTCGACCTCCTCGGCGTCGGCGCTGCGCACCGCCCAGCCCGCGAACCCGTGCCGCCCCACGGCCTCCGCGGCGGTCCAGCCGAGGATCCGCTCCGCCTCCCGGTTCCAGTGGGTGACGACACCGTCCGCGTCGAAGGCGCACAGGGCCGCGTCCATCCCGTCCAGCAGCGCGGCGAGGAGATCGGAGCCGCCCGCGTCCTCCGGGCCGCACGTGCCCGCGCCACCGGCCCGCTCGGGCTCGTCCGGCCCCAGCTCGTCGGTGGTCCCACTACGCCGGGAAGCACTCACCTGGACCCCCTGCAGGCTGCGTCCGCGGATACGGCGCGAAAGTTCGCTCTCTCTCCTCCATTCAACTCGAACGTGACGCAGCACACACTTGGTTCCCACAATCTTGCGGGAATCGTTGTACGCGCGGCCACCGACACGAACGGCCGCCCCCGCCAGGCGCACGGAACCGGGGGTGACGCGGCGCCGTGAAAAAAGAGCTTGATCGGTGGCCGACCGCTTCCTAGTGTGTGGAGCACACGAGAAGGGAGGTGGTTCGGCAGATGTATGAAAACCGGACGCGTGAGGTGACTGCGGGCTAGCGGCTCGCCACCACACCCAGTGCGGTGCCGGACCAGCACGTGAAAGCCGCGTGCAGCCGGCCCAATCCCAAGCAGTCACCCGACCCGCGGGCTCGCCGGTACGTCCGGCCGGCTTCTTCGTCGTACGGCGAAGGACCCGAGCCCGCGGGTCGTCTGCGTGTGCGGGCGTTCCCGCCGCGGTCAGGGGCTGAGTCGTTCCAGGCGCCAGCCGCCGTCCTCCGCGGCGACGTAGCGCAGCCGGTCGTGCAGGCGGTTCTCCCGGCCCTGCCAGAACTCGACCGTGCGCGGGGTGACGCGGAAGCCGCCCCAGTGCGGCGGCACCGGTACCTGCTCGCCCTCCGGATAGCGAGCCGCGAGGTCGGCGTAGGACTCCTCCAGGGCGGCCCGGGAGGGGATCACCGTGGACTGGGCGCTGGCCCAGGCGCCGAGCTGGGAGCCGTGCGGGCGGGTGCGGAAGTAGCCGGCGGTCTCGTCGCGGCCGGTGCGGTGGGCGGTGCCCGTCACGATGACCTGGCGGGCCAGGGGGTGCCAGGGGAAGAGCAGGGACACCTGGGGGTTCCCGGCCAGTTCGCGGCCCTTGCGGGAGTCGTAGTTGGTGTAGAAGACGAAGCCCCGGTCGTCGTACTGCTTCAGCAGGACCGTGCGGGAGCTGGGGCGGCCCTCGGCGTCCGCCGTGGAGACGACCATCGCGTTGGGTTCGTAGACCGTCCCGTGCGCGGCGGCCAGCGCGGCGTGCTCGAACCAGCGGGCGAACTGCTCCATCGGGTGTGCGGCCAGGTCGGTCTCGTCGATGCCCTCCACGCGGTAGTGCTTGCGCATGGCGGCGGGGTCGAGGATGGGGTCGCGGTCGGTCACGCGGTCATCTTGCCGTATGCGTGTACGGACGTGCGGGGCGTGGAGTCACGGCACGGACCGTGGCACGCAGTGCCGTACAGCCTCCCCCGCGGTGGCACCCGGCGCTATGGTGCTGATGCCCCGCCGGTTGGGTGAGCGTAGGCCGATCGGGGCATCACCGGGGTGACCGCCCGGACCGCGAGTCCTGAGAGCGACCGTGGAACCGTGGTAGTACCCGCGTCCGCCATGCGCCCGCACACACCACGAGGAGCCGCCCCATGTCCGATTTCGTACCCGGGCTCGAAGGAGTCGTCGCGTTCGAGACGGAGATCGCCGAACCGGACAAGGAAGGCGGTGCCCTGCGGTACCGGGGTGTCGACATCGAGGAGTTGGTCGGGCACGTCTCCTTCGGGAACGTGTGGGGGCTGCTCGTCGACGGCGCCTTCAACCCCGGTCTGCCGCCCGCCGAGCCGTTCCCGATCCCGGTGCACTCCGGTGACGTCCGGGTCGACGTGCAGTCGGCGCTCGCCATGCTGGCCCCGGTGTGGGGGCTGAAACCGCTGCTCGACATCGACGAGGAGCAGGCCCGCGACGACCTGGCCCGGGCGGCGGTGATGGCGCTGTCCTACGTCGCCCAGTCGGCGCGCGGGCAGGGGCTGCCGATGGTGCCGCAGCAGGAGATCGACAAGGCGTCCACGATCGTCGAACGGTTCATGATCCGCTGGCGGGGCGAGCCGGACCCGAAGCACGTCGCGGCCGTCGACGCGTACTGGACCTCGGCCGCCGAACACGGCATGAACGCCTCCACCTTCACCGCCCGGGTCATCGCCTCCACCGGTGCGGACGTGGCCGCCGCGCTGTCCGGCGCGGTGGGCGCCATGTCGGGTCCGCTGCACGGCGGCGCGCCCTCCCGGGTCCTCGGGATGATCGAGGAGATCGAGCGCACCGGGGACGCGGAGGCGTACGTCAAGCAGGCCCTGGACCGGGGTGAGCGGCTGATGGGCTTCGGGCACCGGGTGTACCGGGCCGAGGACCCCCGCGCGCGCGTGCTGCGGCGCACGGCCCGCGAGCTGGGCGCGCCGCGCTACGAGATCGCGGAGGCGCTGGAGAAGGCGGCCCTGGAGGAGTTGCACAACCGGCGTCCGGACCGGGTCCTCGCCACGAACGTCGAGTTCTGGGCGGCGATCATGCTGGACTTCGCCGAGGTTCCCGCGTCCATGTTCACGTCGATGTTCACCTGCGCGCGGACCGCGGGCTGGTCGGCGCACGTCCTGGAGCAGAAGCGGACGGGACGGCTGGTGCGCCCGTCCGCCCGCTATGTGGGTCCGGGGTCGCGCAGCGTGCGGGACATCGAGGGGTACGCGGACATCTCGCACTGAGGGCGGGGCCCGGCGACCCCGTACGGAAGGCGGGGCCCGGCCTTCTCGTGCTGGGGGCGGGGCCCGGCCCGGTGGGGGGTGGCCGGTCAGGCCGGGAGGAGCAGGTCCCGGTGGTGCCGTCGCGCCACCAGGGGGTGGGCGCGCAGCTCGCCCTTCAGCTCGTGGTGGCCGTACTCGGCGGACGGCGGTGCGGCCGGGTCCCCGGTGCTGCCGGGGGCCTCGGCCGCGTACGGCGCGTACGGGAAGGGGAGCGGCGGCACACGGGCGTCGAGCCGCGGGTTGGCGAAGAACGGGACGGAGTACCGCTCGGCGGCGCCGGGCGGGGCGGCGGCCCGGTGGTCGGCGGCGAGCAGGTAGCCGCCGGTCGCCGCCTCAAGGCGTTCACCGAGGTTGACCAGGAAGGCGTCGTCCGGCGGTGGTGCGGCGTGACGGCGGCCGTCCGTCCCGTGCGCGTGGAGTTGCAGGGTCAGAAAGCCGCGGTCCTTGGACGCGCCGGCGGTGCCGCCGTGGCCGGTGCCGTCCCCGCCGGTGCCGCCGGAACCCGTGGCGCCGGTGTGGCGTACGAGGCTGAGGCGCGGGTGGGCATGGTCGCCGAAGAGGGGGTCGTAGAAGTCGGCGGGGGCGCCTACGGCGGTGAGCAGTTCGTGCAGCAGCCGCCGGGCCACCCCGCTGAGCCGGTCGAGCCAGGCGAGGGCGGCGGTCCGCAGTTCGGGGAGGGCGGCGGGCCACTGGTTGGGGCCTTCGAGCCACCGGTACGCGGGCTCGCCCGGACCGGGGGCGCGGGCGGGGCGTTCGGCGCCCAGGTCCAGCTGGTCGCGTCGGCCGCGGGCGCCGGGGGTGTGCTCGTCGCCGGTCCGGGAGTAGCCGCGGAAGTGGGGCGAGCCGGCGCTGTCGAGGGCGAGCCGGTCGGCCTCGGGGAGCGCGAAGAAGGTGCGTACGGCGGTGAGCAGCGCGGCCCGCTCGGCCCGTGGCACGCCGTGTCCGACGAGCTGGAAGAAGCCGATGTCGTGGGCGGCGCTGTGCAGTTGCGCGTGCAGCAGGGTACGGGCCTGGCGGCCGCGGTCGGCCGCCGAGAGGTCGATGATCGGCAGCTGGTCGTGCCACGAGGTCGTCGTGGTGCGCCGCTCGGGATGCGTCATGGGGCTGGGTCCGCGGGGTGGTGGGCCGGCCCGGGCAGCCGTCGCGGACGGGCGGCGGGGCCGCGGATGCCTCGGGGGGAAGCGCGAGTGGAGGAACGTGCGGGCGGCGGGGCCAGGTCAGGCGGAGCGCCGACAGCCCGTGCTCGTGACGAGGGCGTGGTCCACGTGACGGCGCCTGACGAGCATCAAGATCATGTGTCCAGGGTATCGCCCGCCGAACGCGTACCCGCGGGGGCGCCCCAGCCCCTCCGCGGTCGGCCCGCGCGCCCGCTCCCGAACCGGCGCCCCTCAGGAGTCGAACCGGCCGCGGGCGTCCTCGATGTGGCCCAGGTACTGGCTGGTCCAGCCGCATATGGCGTCGACCGTGGTGCGCAGCGCCCGTCCCGGCTCGGTGAGGGTGTACTCGACCCGCGGCGGCACGGTGGGGTGCACCTTGCGGTCGACCAGGCCGTTGCGCTCCAGCATGCGCAGGTTCTGGGTGAGCATCTTGTGGCTGACGCCCTCGACCTCGTCGCGCAGTTCGCTGAAGCGCAAGGTGCGCTCGCCGAGCGCCTCGATGATCAGGAACGCCCACTTGTTGGCGACGTCCGAGAAGATCTCGCGCGCCAGGGAGTCCGCGCGCCTCAGGTCCGCGTCCTCGGGCAGAGACGTGAGCTGCTGCTTTGTCACCATGAGGTTCCTCAGTCACCAAAAAGTGCGTTCTTCCACGTCGGCCCTCACTTTCCTACAGTTCCTGAGTAACCACAAGAGAGCACGAGAGAAGGGCCACTCCCATGTCCGCCATCGACGCCTTCCGCTTCGGCATATCGGCCGAGACCGACTTCGGCTACTCCCAGGCGATCAGGTCCGGCGATCTGATCCACGCCTCCGGGCAGCTCTCGTTCGACGAGGCGGGCGAGTTCCGTCACGCGGACGACTTCGCCGCGCAGCTCAAGCTGACCTACGCCGCCATGGACCGGATCCTCGACCACTACGGCGTCACCCGGAAGCAGATCGTCTCGCAGACCGTGTACCTGGTGGACCTGCGGCAGCACGCCACGGCGATCGCGGAGGGCAACATGGCGTACTTCGGCGACCACTGGCCGGCCAGCACGGTCCTCGGCATCAGCGAACTGACCCTCCCCGGCCAGCTCGTGGAGATCGCCTTCGTCGTCGACACGAAGCTGCCCGCCTGACCCGGTGCCGTGCCCCGGCCGGTGTCCGGCCGGAGCCTCAGTCCGCACCGTCCAGGGTCTCCTCCAGCAGCGCCGCCCACTGGGCGACCACGCGCCGGCGGCGGGCCGTGTCATCGGTGAGGAGGTTGGCCAGGCCCAGGCCGCGGGCCATGTCCAGCAGGCCCTGTACGGTCTCCCGGACGCCGGGGCGGGATTCGTCGGCACCGAGCAGTTCGACCGCTATCCGGTGGGTCTCCCGGCCGACGCGGGCCTCCAGTTCGGTCACCCGGGGCCGCAGCGGCTCCTCGTCGCAGGCGGCCACCCACAGGTGGAGGGCGGCGCGGAAGAGGGGTCCCGTGTACAGGTCGACGAGGGCGGCGACGACGGCGGGGCGGGCCGCGGCGCCCTCCGGGAACAGGGTGCGCAGGGCGGCGGAGCGCTGTTCGGCGACGTATTCGACGGCCGCCGTGAACAGGTCCTCGCGGGTGCGGAAGTGGTGCTGGGCCGCGCCGCGGGAGACGCCCGCGCGCTCGGCGACGACGGTGACCGTGGAGCCCGCCCAGCCGTGCTCCGCGAGGCAGGCCACGGCGGCCTCCAGGAGCCGCTGCCGGGTGGCCCGGCTGCGGTCCTGCTTGGGCAGGCGGTCCTCTGCGGTCACAGCACCCATGCGGCATCCCGTCGGTCGAGGAAGGCCGTCATCCCCTCCCGGGCCTGGGCGGAGGCGAACAGCCGGGCCGAGAGCGCGGTCAGGTCGGCTGCTTCCCGGTCGAATGTCTCCAGCACCTTAGCCGTGAGCAGGCGTTTCGTCTCGGCCAGGCCCTGCGGCGAGGACCGGCGCAGGCCGTCGAGGACGGGGGCGAGCGCCGCGTCGACGTCGTCACCGGCGAGGGTCAGCAGGCCGATGCGGGCCGCTTCGGCGGCGTCGAACCGTTCGCCGGTGAGGTAGTAGCGGGCGAGGGCGCGCGGGTCGGCGCGCGGGACGAGCGGCAGGGAGATGACGGCGGGTGCCACGCCGATCCGTACCTCGGTGAAGGCGAACGTGGCCCCGGTGCCGGCGGCCGCGATGTCGCAGGCGGCGAGCAGGCCGAGGCCGCCCGCGCGGACGTGCCCGGTGACCCGGGCGACCACGGGCCGCTCCAGTTCGACGATCTGTCTGAGCAGTGCGACGACGGCGTCCGGGTGCGGGGGTTCGCGCAGGTCGGCGCCGGCGCAGAAGGTGCCGCCGGTGTGGGTGAGGACGACGGCCCGTACGCCGTCGTCCGCGCCGCACTCGGCCAGCGCGTCCGCGAGGTCGCCGACGAGTGCGGCGGACAGGGCGTTGCGGGTGTCGACCGAGTCCAGGCTGAGGGTTTCCACGCCACGCGCGCGCGTACGTCCGATCAGTGTCACGACCGCTCCCCCGGTTCGCGCAGTGCGCGGCGGAGGATCTTCCCGGCGGCGGACCGGGGCACTTCCGCGACGAAGGTGACCCGCCGTATCCGTTTGCCGGGGGCGACGCGTGCGGCGACGTACCTCATGACCTCTCCTTCGGTCGGTCCGGCGGTGGTGGGCTGGTGGACCACGAAGGCGTGCGGGACCTCGTTGTCGTCCTGGTCGTGGACGCCGAGCATCGGGCCCCCTCTCCCCTGACCTGAGGTGTGGGTTTTCAGAGAGTGGCAGCAGGCGCGGAAACAATCAAGCGCGCCTGCATGGTTCGTGCTCCACTGGTCGGCCCAGGGGTCGGGCTCCCCCACGGGATGGAACTCGTAGGTGCGCACCCGAGCAGTGCGGCAAAGGTGCCAAGAACGGCGATGATGGCCGACGGGTTGTAGAGGCGTCGGGCGAGCGGGGGCACGGTGCGGGTGTCCTCCGCACCGCAGCATGTGCCCGATCCCGCGGACCGTCGTCCGGCCCGAGCACGGGCCGCAGCGATGATCCCAGCCGTCCTCGCCGTCGTCCGGGCCGCCGTCGAGAATGCCCAGCGCGACCAGGTCGAGCACCCGGCAGCCGTCACTGCCCGCATCGCCGCCGAACTACGCACGGAGGGGTGGACGTTCGCCCCCCCCTCGAACGCAGCGAGACCGGTACGGCGGGAGGCGAAGCATCGGAGGTGGATACCCACTCACCGATGCTTCCGTTCGACGGGCCGTCAGGACGGCTGCCGGGAAATTCCCACCCAACGCGACCCACGCCGGGAAATTTCAGCGAGAGACGCCTGAACAGAAATGCAGAACTACCGTCCACGTGTGCTCGGGCGAGCGGCGGGAGCCATGTGCGCGAGAGGCAGGGCCCGCGGCAGGTTGAAGCTGGAAGCGTCAGACAGACGGGGCCCGCGCTCAATATCGGCCGCAGGGTGTGTCTCCATCTGCGATCGGGCTGCGCGAGCGGCGAGAATACCAGAAGTAACGCCTGCGACACCTGACGCCGCGGCCAACGGAATCGCACCGGGAAGAGTGCCCCGCGCAAGTATGGCAGCACCGCCAGTGATGAAAGAGGTCACCCCGGCCATCGCAGCAGCCGAATAATCACGTGGCCTGGCGTTCGGAGCCTGTTCCGGCATTTCATCTCTTTTCATCGGTATCGGGTGGACGGGCTTCCGCTTTGACGCGGTGATTTCTGGAGTACCTGTTCGTGCTCTAGAACGCTTGAGACAGGCGTTTGGTTCAGTCGATCTCCCACCTTGCGAGCAGCAGACCGAGTGGCCGCCACGCATCCTGGGAGGTACGTACCTGATGGCTCGCAGCACTCCAGCCGAACGGTTCGCCGCCAAGACGACCCCCGGGCCCATACCCGCCGGCCTGCCAACTCCCTGCCCACCCGCGGGTGGGCAGGGAACCCAAGCGTGACACCGGCCCGGACGTGCCGCGCGTGCCGCCGCCCACTGACCGCACCCTCGCCCGACGGATAGGGGCCCAAGTGCCGGCGCAAGCAGCCGCCGCCCGCCGTCCGGGTCCACGGGGGCGACCTGTTCGCCCCCGCCCAGCAGTCGCGCCCTGTCCCGCCGCCCCTGCCACCGCCCCACGCAGGGACGCGACGGCGACCGCAGCGACCGGCGGGCCGTCGTCGACGTCCGGCTCGCACGCCTCGACCGACGGTCCCCGGCCGAGGCCGCCCTGGTGCGCGAGCACGTGCAGGAAGAACAGCGCCTCGCCGACGAGAACCGCCTCGCCATGATCGGCACGACCCGCGCACTTGCCAAGCACCGCAAGGCCACCGACGCCGCGATCGTTGCCCCGACAGCCACTGACCCCACTACAGTCGCCCCGCCCTCACAGCTCCCCCGAGGGCGGGGGCCCCGCATCCCACTGGAGATCGGTTGCGGCACCGGCCGAGCCTTGGCCCATCTCGCCCGATTGGGCGTGTCGGGAACGCGACGGTGTTCGGGCTGTGCGGGGCGAGCACGTCGCCCTTGCGCAGCCCGGCGTCGGCGAACTCGGCGGCGACGCGCCGGTGGAACCGGTCCAGCTGTGCGTACGTGAGGGGGTGCCGTCCACGCCGTCGATCAGCGCGGCCCGGTCGCCGAACTCGGCGGCCCGGTTCAGGACGGCCTCGTGGAGGGGGAGTTCGACGGCCGGGACGTCGGCGTACTCGCTGCGGAACACGGTTCATCCAAGGCGGCCCGGGGTCCTGCTGACAGATCCCCGCGGATGGGCTCTAGTACGACTTGGGCAGACCGAGGGTCTGGTGGGAGACGTAGTTGAGGATCATCTCCCGGCTCACCGGGGCGATACGGGCCACGCGTGCGGCCGTTATCAGCGAGGCGAGCCCGAACTCGCGGGTGAGGCCGTTGCCGCCGAGGGTGTGCACGGCCTGGTCGACGGCCTTCACGCAGGCTTCCCCGGCGGCGTACTTGGCCATGTTGGCGGCCTCGCCGGCGCCGGCGTCGTCCCCGGCGTCGTAGAGGTGGGCGGCCTTCTGCATCATCAGCCGGGCCAGTTCGAGGTCGATGTGGGCCTGCGCGAGGGGGTGTGCGACAGCCTGGTGGGCGCCGATGGGGGTCTGCCAGACGGTGCGGTCCCGGGCGTACTCGACCGCCTTCGCCAGCGCGTAACGGCCCATGCCGATCGCGAACGCGGCCGTCATGATGCGTTCCGGGTTGAGTCCGGCGAAGAGTTGGAGCAGGCCCGCGTCCTCTTCACCGACGAGCGCGTCGGCGGGCAGCCGTACGTCGTCCAGGGTGAGTTCGAACTGCTTCTCGGCGGCGTTGATCTCCATGTCGATGGGCCGCCGCGTGAAGCCCTCCGTGTCGCGCGGGACGATGAACAGGCAGGGCTTCAGCCGCCCGGTGCGGGCGTCCTCGGTGCGGCCGACGATCAGCACCGCGTCGGCGATGTCCACACCGGAGATGAACACCTTGCGGCCGGTCAGCAGCCAGTCGCCGGTGCCGGGGTCGCGGCGGGCGGTGGTGGTGATGCGGTGCGAGTTGGAGCCGGCGTCGGGCTCGGTGATGCCGAAGGCCATGGTGCGGGTGCCGTCGGCCAGGCCGGGCAGCCAGGCGCGTTTCTGCTCCTCGGTGCCGAAGCGGGCGATGACCGTGCCGCAGATCGCGGGCGAGACGACCAGCATCAGCAGTGGGCAGCCTGCGGCGCCCAGCTCCTCAAGGACTATGGAGAGTTCGGTGATGCCACCACCCCCGCCGCCGTACTCCTCGGGGAGGTTGACGCCGAGGTAGCCGAGCTTGCCCGCTTCGGCCCACAGTTCCGCGGGATGGCGGCCCTCGGCGACGGTGCGGGTGAAGTAGTCGCGGCCGTAGCGCTGCCCGAGGGCGGCTGCCGCGGCTCGTAGGGCCTTGTGCTCGTCGGACTCGATGAGGGTGGTCATGCGTTCCTCCGCGTACGGCTCGTGTGTGGCTGCTCGCGCGGTGCCCCGGCTCTCCGGCCCACTCGCGCCGTTCCCCTGTTCCCCGCTCGCGCTAGCCGGGTTCGACCACCGCCAGCACCGTGCCCGGCTCCACCTGCTGTCCCGGTTTGACGTGCAGCGCGGTGAGGGTGCCGGTGACGGGTGCGGAGATCTGGTGCTGCATCTTCATCGCCTCCAGCCAGATCAGGGGCTGCCCGGCCCGGACGGGTGCGCCCTCGGTCAGGTCCTCGGCGACGCGTACGACCGTGCCCGGCATCGGGGCCAGCAGGGAGCCGGGGGCGAGCTGGGCGGTCGGGTCCGGAAAGCGGGGCAGCGCGGTGAGGGCGGTGGCGCCCACGTGGACCCGGTCGCCGTAGCGGGCGATCTCGAAGCGCCGCCGTACGCCGTCGGCTTCGAGTACGACCAGCCGCGCGTCGGCGTGCACGACCCGGACGCCGTCGGCCGCGAGCCCTTCGCGGGTGTGCCGGTAGTGGACCTCGTGCTCCTCGCCCGCCATCAGGTAGCGCTTGGTCTGCGGCTGGGAGGGGACGTTGCGGAAGCCGCCGAACCGGGAGCGGCCGTGCGCGTCGGCGAGCGCGGCGGCCAGCGGGACGTACGGGTCGGGGGCGGGCTCGGTCAGCGCGGTGAGGTGGCGGTCGTAGAAGCCGGTGTCCATCCGGGCCGCGGCGAACTCCGGGTGCCGCAGGGACCGTACGAGCAGGTCGCGGTTGGTGACCGGGCCGTGCACGGCCGCCCGCTCCAGCGCGCCGGACAGTTTGCGGACGGCCTCCGCGCGGGTGGGCGCATGGGCGACGATCTTCGCGAGCATCGGGTCGTAGTGGACGCCGATCCCGTCGCCGTCGGTGTAGCCGGTGTCCAGGCGGACGCCGTCGGGTACGGCGAGGCGGTGCAGGGTGCCGGTCTGCGGGGCCCAGTCGCGGGCCGGGTCCTCGGCGTACAGACGGGCCTCGACCGCATGGCCACGCGCGCGTGGCGGCGCGCCCGCCAGGGCGTGGCCCTCGGCGACGCGGAGCTGCTCGGCCACCAGGTCGATGCCGAACACGGCCTCGGTGACGGGGTGTTCGACCTGGAGGCGGGTGTTCATCTCCAGGAAGTGGGCCCTGCCGTCGGCGACCAGGAACTCCACGGTGCCCGCGCCCACGTACGACACGGAGCGGGCGGCGCGTTCGGCCAGCGCGTACAGCTCGTCGGTGAGCGCGGCGTCCAGGCCGGGCGCGGGGGCCTCCTCGACGACCTTCTGGTGACGGCGCTGAAGGGAGCAGTCGCGGGTGCCGAGCGTCCACACCGTGCCGTGCGTGTCGGCGAGGACCTGCACCTCGACGTGGCGGCCGTGCTCGACGTAGGGCTCGACGAACACCTCGCCGTCCCCGAAGGCGCTCTCCGCCTCGGCCCGCGCGCCCGCCAGCGCGTCGTCGAGCCGGTCCAGGGCGCGGACGATCCGCATGCCGCGTCCGCCGCCGCCCGCCGCCGCCTTGACCAGGACCGGCAGGTCGGCCTCGGTGACCTCGTCGAGCGGCGCGAGCCCCATCAGCCGCTTGGCGCGGGTCTTGGACGCCATCGCCTCGATCGCCTCCGGCGGCGGCCCGATCCAGACCAGGCCCGCGGCCAGGACGGCGCGCGCGAAGCCGGAGTTCTCGGACAGGAAGCCGTAACCGGGGTGCACGGCGTTCGCACCGGCCGCCACGGCGGCCCGCACGATCAGGTCGGCCCGCAGATAGGTCTCGGCGGGCGTCGCGCCCGGCAGCCGTACGGCGGTGTCGGCCACGCGCGCGTGCAGCGCGTTCTCGTCGGCGTCCGAGTGCACGGCGATGGTCCTGATGCCCAGGTCGCGGCAGGTGCGGAAGATCCGGCAGGCGATCTCGCCCCGGTTGGCCACGAGGACAGAAGTGATCATTACTGGTCCCTCACATCCGGAAGACGCCGAAGCCGCCCCGCGCGCCCTCGTAGGGCGCGGTGTGGAGGGCGGACAGGCACAGGCCGAGGACGGTGCGGGTGTCGCGCGGGTCGATGACGCCGTCGTCGTACAGCCGCCCCGACAGGAACATCGGCAGCGACTCGGACTCGATCTGCTGCTCCACCATGGCGCGCAGCCCGGCGTCGGCGTCCTCGTCGTACGGCTGTCCCTTCGCGGCGGCCGACTGCCGGGCCACGATCGACAGCACCCCGGCGAGCTGCTGCGGGCCCATGACGGCCGACTTGGCGCTGGGCCAGGCGAACAGGAACCGCGGGTCGTAGGCGCGTCCGCACATGCCGTAGTGCCCGGCTCCGTAGGAGGCGCCCATGAGGACCGACAGGTGCGGTACGCGGCTGTTGCCGACCGCGTTGATCATCATCGCGCCGTGCTTGATGATGCCGCCCTGCTCGTACTCCCTGCCGACCATGTAGCCGGTGGTGTTGTGCAGGAACAGCAGGGGGATGTCGCGCTGGTTGGCGAGCTGGATGAACTGGGCGGCCTTCTGCGACTCCTGGCTGAACAGCACGCCCTGCGCGTTGGCGAGGATGCCCACCGGGTAGCCGTGCAGTTCGGCCCAGCCGGTCGCCAGGCTCGTCCCGTACAGCGGTTTGAACTCGTCGAAGTCGGAGCCGTCGACGATCCGGGCGATCACCTCGCGCGGGTCGAAGGGGGTCCTCAGGTCGCCCGGGACGATGCCGAGCAGCTCCTCCGGGTCGTACTTGGGCGGCTCGGCCGGGCCCGGATCCTCGTACGCCTTGCGGTGGTTGAGCCGGGCCACCACGCGCCGCGCCTGCCGCAGCGCGTCCCGCTCGTCCACCGCGAAGTGGTCGGCGAGGCCCGACACGCGCGCGTGCATCTCGGCGCCGCCCAGGGACTCGTCGTCGCTCTCCTCCCCGGTGGCCATCTTCACCAGCGGCGGCCCGCCGAGGAACACCTTCGCCCGCTCCTTGACCATGATCACGTGGTCGGACATGCCGGGGATGTAGGCGCCGCCGGCCGTCGAGTTGCCGAAGACGACCGCGACCGTCGGGATCCCGGCCGCCGACAGCCGGGTGAGGTCGCGGAAGATGGCGCCCCCGGGGATGAAGATCTCCTTCTGCGCGGGCAGGTCGGCGCCGCCCGACTCCACCAGGCTGATGCAGGGCAGCCGGTTGGCCAGCGCGATGTCGTTGGCGCGCAGCGCCTTCTTCAGGCTCCAGGGGTTGCTGGCGCCGCCGCGCACGGTCGGGTCGTTGGCGGTGATCAGGCATTCGACGCCCTCGACCACGCCGATCCCGGTGACCAGGGAGGCACCGACGGCGTAGTCGCTGCCCCAGGCGGCCAGCGGGGACAGCTCCAGGAACGGGGTGTCGGGGTCGAGGAGCAGTTCGACGCGCTCGCGGGCGAGCAGCTTGCCGCGCCCGCGGTGCCGTTCGACGTACTTCGGGCCGCCGCCCGCCAGGGCCTTCGCGTGTTCCGCGGCCAGCTCGGCGAGCTTGGCGAGCATGGTCGCGCGGTTGGCCCGGTGGTCGGCGGCGGTCGGGTCGACCGCGGAGGAAAGGACCGTCACAGCAGGGCCTCCGGGATGTCCAGGTGTCGGGACCGCAGCCATTCGCCGAGCGCCTTGGCCTGCGGGTCGAAACGGTGCTGGGCGGCGACGCCCGCGCCGAGGATGCCCTCGACGGCGAAGTTGAGGGCGCGCAGCTGGGGCAGGACGTGCCGGACGACGGTCAGCGGCCGGCTCTCAGGCAGCAGCTCCCGGAACCTGTCGACCGTCAGCTCGTGCACGAGCCACCGCCAGGCGTCGTCCGTGCGGACCCACACGCCCACGTTGGCGTCCCCGCCCTTGTCGCCGCTGCGGGCCCCGGCGACCAGCCCCAGCGGCGCCCGGCGGACCGGCCCGGCGGGCAGCGGGGCCGGCAGCTCCGGTTCCGGTACGGCGGTGAGTACCCGGGTGTCCGCGGCCCCCGGCACCGGGATCCGCCGCCCGTCGTCCAGGACCGCCACCTGCTCGACGGCGCCCTGGGGCACGTACGCGGCCTCGAAGACCCCGTAGGGGGCGCCCTTGCCCGGAGGTGCCGGCACATGGAAACCGGGGTAACTGGCCAGCGCCAGCTCGACGGCGGCACCGGTCAGCGCCCGCCCGACGACGTCCTGGTCGCGGTCCTTGACGACGAGCCGCAGCACGGCGCTCGCGGTCTCCTCCGTGTCCGCGTCCGGCCGGTCGGTGCGCACCAGGTCCCAGCGCACCTCGGCGGGTTCCGACCCGGCGAGCGCGTCGGCCAGTTGCTCGCGCACCAGCGCCGCCTTGGCCTCGATGTCCAGCCCGGTGAGGACGAAGGAGACCTCGTTGCGGAAGCCGCCGAGCCGGTTGAGGCCGACCTTCAGGGTGGGCGGCGGGGCCTCCCCGCGCACGCCCTCGATCCGCACCCGGTCGGGGCCGTCCAGGCCGAGCCGGACCGTGTCGAGCCGGGCGGTGACGTCGGGGCCCGCGTACCGGGCGCCGGCCGTCTCGTACAGCAGCTGTGCCGTGACCGTGCCGACGTTCACGAACCCGCCGGTGCCGGGGTGCTTGGTGACGACGGCCGTGCCGTCCTCGTGGATCTCGGCGAGCGGGAAGCCGGGACGCCGCAGGTCACCCTCGGCCTCGGCGAAGAAGGCGTAGTTCCCGCCGGTGGCCTGCGTCCCGCACTCCAGCACGTGCCCGGCGACGACGGCACCGGCCAGCCGGTCGTACTGCCCCGGCGTCCAGCCGAAGTGCGCGGCGGCCGGACCGGTGACCAGCGCCGCGTCGGTCACCCGCCCGGTGACCACGACGTCGGCACCGGCCCGCAGGCACGCCGCGATGCCGAAGCCGCCCAGGTAGGCATGGGCGGCGAGGGTGCCCGCCGGCCGGACGAAACCGGCGATCCGGGCCCCGGTGAGGTCGTCGCCCTCCACGTGGGCGACCCGCACCGGTATGCCGAGCCGGTCCGCCAGCTTCCGTACGGCCTCGGCGAGACCGGCGGGGTTGAGCCCCCCGGCATTGGTCACGATCTTCACGGACCGCTCGTGCGCGAGCCCGAGGCAGTCCTCCACCTGGCGCAGAAAGGTGCGGGCGTACCCGGCTCCCGGATCCTTCAGCCGGTCCCGGCCCAGGATCAGCATCGTCAGTTCGGCGAGATAGTCCCCGGTCAGGACGTCCAGGTCGCCGCCGGTGAGCATCTCCCGCAGGGCGTCGAACCGGTCGCCGTAGAAGCCGGAGGCGTTGCCTATGCGCAGCACGCGCCCGGTCACGACCGGGCTCCCCGGCCACCGTCCCCCGGCTCGTCTCCCGGGCCGTTCCCCTGGCCGCCCTTCCGGCCCTCCCCCCGACCGCTCCCGGGCTCCCGCCCGGCCCCCGGCGGGCCCGCGAACGCCTGCGCGATGTCCAGCCAGCGATCGGCGTCCGGCCCCTCGGCGCGCACCGCGAGGTCCGCCCGGTGGGCCCGCTGGGTCACCAGCAGACAGAAGTCGACGGCGGGGCCGGTGACGCGCTGGGCGGCGTCCTCCGGGCCGTACGCCCACACCTCGCCGGACGGTCCGACGACCTCCACCCGGAACTCCTCGGCGGGCGCGGGCAGTCCGTGCGCGCCGAACGCGAAGCCGCGGGCCCGCACACCGATGCGGACCACGTGCTTCAGCCGGTCCGTGGGGGTACGGACCACTCCCAGGGCGTCGGCCACGTCCTGGCCGTGCGCCCAGGTCTCCATGATCCGGCCGGTGGCCACCCCGGCCGCCGACATGGGCGGCCCGAACCAGGGGAAGCGCGCACCGGCGGGCGCGGCCCGCAGCGCCCGGTCGAGCGCGGCCCGCACCTGGCGCCACCCCGACAGCAGTTCCCCGGGGGCCAGCCGGGCCCCTTCCCGCGCTGCCTCGTCGACAAAGGTCTCCGCCGCGGCGAGCGCCTTCTCGGCCACCGACCGGAACGCGTCCGCGTCGGTGACCGCGAGCAGCGCCGAACGGTCGGTCCAGGCGAGGTGGGCGATCTGGTGCGCGACGGTCCAGCCGGGCGCGGGCGTCGCGAGCGCCCAGCCGTCCGGCTCCAACTCCGCCACGAGCCGGTCCAGTTCGGCACTCTCGGCGCGCAGGTCGTCGAAGACGGGGGTGGGGTCGGCCATGGGGAGGAGCATGGCAGCGACCCCAGAAACAATCAAGCACGCTTGCATGAATAGTTTTCCACAGGAACCGTGCCTGTGGGCATCCGTCCCGCTACTCTCGGTGAGAGAGGTGGTTGGTGTGCGAAGCCGAGAACTGGACCCCAGTGCATCGCCGTTGGACTACTACGGCTACGAGCTGCGCCGGGCACGGGAGGCGGCCGGCCTGACGCTGGCGCAGCTGGGCTCGATCGTGTTCTGCACGGGATCACTGATCGGCCAGGTCGAGACGGCGCTGAAGGTGCCGCAGCGGGAGTTCTCCGAACGGGTGGACGCGGCACTGGGGACGGACGGATTGTTCTCCCGGCTGGTGGGGCTGGTGCTGCGGAGCCAGTTGCCGAGTTGGTTCCAGCCTTATGCGGAGATGGAGGCGAAGGCGGCGTACATCTCTACTTATCAGGCCCAGTTGGTGTACGGGCTTCTTCAGACGGAGGCGTACGCCCGAGCGGTGTTCGGTGCCCGGGACGACGGCAATCTTGACGGCAAGGTGGCTGCCCGACTGGATCGCCAGCGCATCCTGGACCGCGAGCAACCACCAGTGGCATGGGTGGTGCTGAGCGAGGCAGTGCTGCAACAGGAGGTCGGCGGCCGGAAGGTCATGCGGGAGCAGCTCGCGCACCTGCTGGAACTGCGCAAGCGCACCTGGCTGGATATCCAGGTGCTGCCCTTCGATGCGGGGGCGCATACGGGGTTGATGGGGTCGTTCAACCTTTTGCGCTTCGAGAAGGACCCCGACATCGTCTACACCGAAGACTTTGTCCAGGGCCATATGACGGCTAATCCGGCAGCTTTCAAGGAGGGTTCGGTCCGTTACGATCATTTGCAGGCTGCCGCCCTCCCGTTGGAGGACTCGGCGGCGCTGATCGCCCGCGTGATGGAGGAGCGTTATGGAGACGAACCGGAACCTGACGGGCGCGACCTGGCGTAAGTCGTCCTACAGCGGCGACACGGGGGGCGATTGCGTCGAATGCGCCCCCCTCGGCACCGCCACGTGGCGGAAGTCGTCCTACAGCGGCGACACCGGCGGTGAGTGCGTCGAGGTCGCCGACCTCACCCCCCACATAGCCGTCCGCGACTCCAAGCACCCCGGTGGCCCGCACGTGCTCTTCTCCGCCGGGGCCTGGGGGGAATTCCTCGCGCACGCCGCCGAGTGACGCGCGGGGCGGCCCGGCCGGTCAGATCGCCGGCGGTTCCGTCCCCGCGGCCAGTTCCCGCCTCGGCTCCGGCGCCGCCGCCGACCCCGGCTCCGGCCCTGCTTCCGCCTTCGGGCTCGGGTTCGGGTTCGGCTTTCCCCGGCCCACCTGGGTGCGTACCGCGCCCATGCTGGCCGCGATGACCAGGACGATGGCCAGGATCTCGGTGACCGACAGGGCCTGGCCGAGGATCAGGAAGCCCGCGGTGGCGGCGAGGGCCGGTTCCAGGCTCATGAGGATGGCGAAGGTGGGGGCGGGCAGGCGGCGCAGGGCGAGCAGTTCGAGGGTGTAGGGCAGTACGGAGGAGAGCACCGCCACCGCCGAACCCAGCGCCAGGGTGGTCGGGTTCAGCAGTTTTCCGCCCGACTCGGCGATCCCCAGCGGCAGGATCAGCAGCGCCGCCACCGTGATGGCGAGTGCCAGCCCGTCGGCCTGCGGGAAGCGGCGGCCGGTTCGGGCGCTGAAGATGATGTACGTCGCCCAGCACGCCCCCGCGCCGAGCGCGAAGCCGACGCCCGCCACGTCGAGGTCGCCGAAGCCCCCGCCGCCGAGCAGGAAGACACCGGCGAGGGCCAGGCCCGCCCAGACGGCGTTGATCGCCCGGCGGGAGGCCAGCACCGACAGCGCGAGCGGTCCGAGTACTTCGAGGGTGACCGCGGGGCCCAGCGGGATACGGGCCACCGCCTGGTAGAAGAGGCCGTTCATCGTGGCCATCGTGAGGCCGAAGACGAGCACCGTGCCCCAGTCGGTGCGCGAGTGGCCGCGCAGCCGTGGCCGGCACACCACGAGCAGGACGACGGCCGCCACGGCCAGCCGTAGCGAAACCACGCCGAGGGCACCGGTCCGGGGCATCAGGGTCACGGCGAGCGCTCCGCCGAACTGGACCGAGATCCCGCCCGCCAGCACGAGGCCGACCGGCCCCAGCGAGCCGAGCCGTCCCCCCGAGGTGCCCTGCGTGGAGACGGCGGAGGTCTGAGAGGCGGAGTCGGAGGCGGTCACGGGCGGTCCAGGTGCTCGGTCGGAGGGCGCGAAGGTGCTGTTCATCACAATGTACTACCAGGTCCAGGGTAATAGACCTCGACAGGAGTGTGAACCTCGTACGCCACTGTCCTGGACGCCAGGGAACCGTCGGCGACCTCAGCGCCGCCCCTTCACGCCGCTCGTCCCGCCGCTCGTCCCGCCGTTAGTCCCGCCTCTCGCCCCGCCGCTCGTCCGGTGGCCGGTCCCGTCACTCGTCCTGCCGCCCGTCCCGCGGGCCGAACAGCTCCAGCACTTCGACGTCCGTGGCCCGCGCGTACAGGAAGTAGTCGGCCCAGTCGGCGATGTCCGGGTAGGCGCACTCCGCGACGAGGCGGGCGACGGCGGCCGGGACGTCGTACGGCGTGACGCGGAGGTCGGTGCCGGGGCCGAGGAGGCACCAGTGGGCGCCGGGTCGGCCGTACGGCATGCCGACACTGCCGGGGTTGACCACCAGACGGCCGTGGGCCAGGCGGACGTAGGGCATGTGGGTGTGGCCGCAGACGACCGTGCGGACGCCGGGGTCGAGTCCGGTGAACACCTCCGTCCAGCGCTCCGGGCGGGAGTCGACGAGGACGACCTCCTCGTCGTCGCGGGGCGTGGCGTGGCAGAACAGGACCGGGCCGAGGCCGGTGACGTACAGGGTGCGGGACCTGGGCAGGGCGGCCAGGAAGTCGATCTGATCGGTGCGCAGGGCCCGCGCCGCGAACGGGGCGATGGGGTCGGGAACGGCGTCGCGTACGCCCCGGCGGTACTCCACCAGTTCGCGGTCCGCGTTGCCCGCCACCCACAGGACCCGGTCGCCCAGCGACCGCAGCAGGTCGATCACCTCGACCGGTTGCGGTCCGGCCGCGATGTCGCCGGTGAGCACGATGCGGTCGGCGGCGGCCACGTCGGGCTCGGCGAGGACGGCCTCCAGTGCGGGAAGCACCCCGTGGATGTCCGAGAGCACGGCGATCCGGTCGTACGGCATGCGCTCGCCCCGCTCACCCGGCTCATCCTGCTCATACGGCCTGTCCTGCTCGTCCGGCCGCGCCCTCACCACGCCCGACCATCCCCGTGCGCGCCCCCGTCCGCATCCCCGCCACCCGCATCCCCGCCCCCCGCATCCCCGTCTCCGTCCGGTCCCAGTGCCTGCGCCAGCGCCTCCGCCAGGTGCCGCCCCCGCACCCCCGCCACCTGCTCCAGCTGCGTACGGCAGGAGAAACCGTCGGCCAGGACCACCGTCCCCTCGGCGGCCTCCCGTACGGCGGGCAGGAGCTGGTCCTCCGCGCAGGCCACCGACACCTGGTAGTGGCCCTTCTCGAAGCCGAAGTTGCCCGCGAGACCGCAGCAGCCGCCGCTCAGGTCACCGGTCAGGCCCGCGGCCTCGCGCAGTCGCCGGTCGGCCGCGTCACCGAGGACCGCGTGCTGGTGGCAGTGGGTCTGTCCGGCCACGGGCCGGTCCACGGCGGGCGGGGTCCAGTCGGGCGCGTACCGCTCAAGTACCTCGGCGAAGGTGACGACCGCCGCGGCGAGGCGGGCCGCGCGCGGGTCGTCGTGGAGCAGCTCGGGCAGGTCGGAGCGGAGCGCGGCGGCGCAGCTCGGCTCCAGGACGACGACGGGCACCGAGGCCCGCAGCACCGGTTCCATCAGGTCGAGGGTGCGGCGCAGCACCGCGCGGGCGCGGTCGAGCTGGCCGGTGGAGACGTAGGTCAGCCCGCAGCAGACCTTGCCCCGGCCACGGAGGACGGCGAGCGGGTTCAGGGTGGCCGACCTGCCGCCGCCCACCGGGGGCGCCGCCAGGTGCAGGGTCGGCGGGAGGGCCACGCGCAGCCCGGCGGCCTCCAGCACGCGTACGGCCGCCCGGCCCACCGAGGGCGAGAAGTGCTCGGTGAAGGTGTCGGGCCACAGCACGACGAGGTCGCCGCCGCCGGCGGGAGACGGCCTGCGCCGCCGCCACCAGCCGCTGAACGTCCGGCCCGCCAGCCTCGGCACGTCCCGCTCGGGCGCGATCCCGGCCGCCCGTTTCGCGACCCGCGCGAGCGGCCGTACGGCGGCGAGCGCGTTGACCACGGACGCCGTGCGGGTCCTGGCGGCCCAGCGCAGCCACACCGGCAGCAGGCCCAGCGCGTAGTGGGCCGCCGGGCGCCGCCGGCCCGCGTAGTGGTGGTGCAGGAACTCCGCCTTGTACGTGGCCATGTCGACCTCGACCGGGCAGTCGGAGCGGCAGCCCTTGCAGGACAGGCACAGATCCAGCGCGTCCCGGACCTCGGTGGACCGCCAGCCGTCCGTCACCACTCCCCCGGCTTCCCCGGCCAGCATCTCGTGCAGCAGCCGGGCCCGGCCGCGCGTGGAGTGCGCCTCCTCGCCGGTCGCCCGGAAGGAGGGGCACATGACGGAGGCGCCGGCCGCCGTCGTCGTACGGCATTTGGCGACGCCGACGCAGCGGCGGACCGCCGCCGAGAAGTCGCCGCCGTCGTCCGGGTAGCCGAAGGCGACGGGGACGGGTTCGCGGGGCAGGACGGCGAAGCGGAGGTTCGTGTCGAGCGGGGCCGGGCGGACCAGCATGCCGGGGTTGAGCAGGCCGTCCGGGTCCCACACGTCCTTGGCCCGCTCGAACAGGCCGACCAGCCGCGCCCCGTACATCTTCGGCAGCAGTTCGGCCCGTGCCTGTCCGTCGCCGTGCTCCCCGGACAGCGAGCCGCCGTGCGCCACCACCAGCTCGGCGATCTCCTCGGAGAAACGCCGGAAGCGGCCGATGCCGGGCTCGGTGAGCAGGTCGAAGTCGATGCGGACGTGGATGCAGCCGTCGCCGAAATGCCCGTACGGCGTGCCGTGCAGGCCGTGGGCGGCCAGCAGCGCGCGGAAGTCCCGCAGGTACGCGCCGAGCCGGGCGGGCGGCACCGCGCAGTCCTCCCAGCCCGGCCACGCTTCCGAGCCGTCCCGGGTCCGGGTGGCCGTACCGCTCGCGTCCTCCCGCACCCGCCACAGCGCCCGCTGCCCGCCCGGTTCGGTCACCACGAGCGAGTCGACGACATCGGCGGCGCGGACGATCGCCTCCGCACGCGCGCGTGCCTCGGCCGCCGACTCCCCGCCGGTCTCCACGAACAGCCAGGCCCCGCCGCGGGGCAGCCCGGCCGCCACGGGCACCAGGTCGGCCGCCATGCCCTCGACGGTGAGCGGACGGTACGGCAGCAGACCGGCGGCGGCGTCGGCGGCGGCGCTCTCGTCGGGGTAGCCGAGCACGGCCAGGGCACGCGCGGGCGGGTCCTCGACGAGGCGTACGACGGCCTGGGTGAGCAGGCCCAGCGTCCCCTCGGAGCCGCAGAGGAAGCGGGCGACGTCGGCGCCGCGCTCGGGGAGCAGGGCGTCCAGCGCGTACCCGGAGATACGGCGGGGCAGTTCGGGGAAGCCGGTGCGCAGCAGCGCCAGTTCGCCCGCGACCAGGTCGCGCAGCCCCTCGGGGGCGCCCGCCCAGTCCGGTCCCGGCCGCAGCCGCTCACCGCGCGCGGTGACGACGTCCAGTTCCCGGACGTTGTCCGCCGTGGTGCCCCAGGCCACCGAGTGCGCACCGCAGGAGTTGTTGCCGATCATCCCGCCGAGCGTGCACCGGCCGTGGGTGGACGGGTCGGGACCGAACCGCAGCCCGTGCGGGGCGGCGGCCTCCTGGAGCCGGTCCAGGACCAGGCCGGGCTGTACGACGGCGGTACGGGCGCCGGGGTCGATCTCCAGCACCCGGTTCATGTGCCGGGTGAAGTCCAGCACGACGCCCGTACCGGTCGCCTGCCCCGCGATCGACGTACCCCCGCCGCGCGCCACCACCGGCACGCCGCGCGCCCGGCACACGCCGAGGACCGCCGCGACGTCGTCGGCGTCCCGGGGGGCCACCACCCCGAGCGGGACCCGCCGGTAGTTGGACGCGTCCATGGTCGTCAGCGCCCGGGACGTGACGTCGAAGGCCACCTCGCCCCGGACGGCCCCCCGCAGTTCCGCCGCCAGGTCCCTCGCCGGCTCCGCCGCAAGATCCGTCATACGTCCAGCAAAGCAGGCGGGCGGTGGGCGGTACAGCAGCGCTCGCGCCATCGCCGCACGCGCCCCGGCCGCCCCGCCCCGGGCCCCGACACGACCACCCGGCGAGCCTCGACGCCATCGTCCGGGGGCCGCGACGCCACCACCCGGCGGCCCGCGTCACCCCGCCCGGCGAGCCTCAGCCCCCTCACCCGGTGGACGGGAACGTCAGCGCCCGGTGGACGGGAACGTCGGCACCCGCCGGGCGAAGACGTCATCACTTGGTGGACGGAAACGTCAACGCGCGGCGCCCCGTCACCCGAAACGCCGTCTCAGCCGACGGACGAGGTTTCGCCGGGGTTTCCTCCAACCGCTAACCTCGCATCGTGGCTGAGATCCAGATTCCTGCTGACATCAAGCCCGCGGACGGCCGGTTCGGCGCGGGTCCCTCCAAGGTCCGAGTGGAGGCACTGGACGCGCTCGCCGCGACCGGCACGTCCCTGCTGGGCACATCCCACCGCCAGGCCCCGGTGAAGAACCTGGTCGGCAAGGTGCGCGAGGGCATCACCGCCTTGTTCTCCCTCCCGGACGGCTACGAGGTGATCCTCGGCAACGGCGGGTCCACCGCGTTCTGGGACATCGCCACCCACGGCCTGATCGAGAACAAGTCGCAGCACCTCTCGTTCGGCGAGTTCTCGTCCAAGTTCGCCAAGGCGGCCAAGCTGGCGCCGTGGCTGGCCGAGCCCACGGTCATCGCCACCGACCCCGGCACCCACCCGGAGCCGAAGGCCGAGGCGGGCGTGGACGTCTACGCCTTCACGCACAACGAGACCTCGACCGGTGTCGCCATGCCGATCAGGCGGGTGGCGGGCGCCGACGAGGGCGCGCTGGTGCTGGTGGACGCGACGAGCGGGGCCGGCGGCCTGCCCGTCGACATCGCCGAGACCGACGTCTACTACTTCGCCCCGCAGAAGTCCTTCGCCGCCGACGGCGGCCTGTGGATCGGCGTCTTCTCCCCGGCCGCGATCGAGCGCGCCGAACGCGTCCACGCCTCCGGCCGGCACGTCCCGGAGTTCTTCTCGCTGCCCACGGCGATCGACAACTCCCGCAAGAACCAGACGTACAACACCCCGGCGCTGGCCACCCTCTTCCTGCTGAACCAGCAGCTGGAGTGGCTGAACGGCCAGGGCGGTCTCGCCTGGTCCGCGGCCCGCACCAAGGACTCCTCGACCCGCCTGTACTCGTGGGCGGAGGAGGCCAAGTACGCCACTCCGTTCGTCTCCGACCCGGCCAAGCGCTCCCAGGTCGTCGGCACGATCGACTTCGCCGAGGAGATCGACGCGGCGGCCGTCGCCAAGGTGCTGCGCGCCAACGGCATCGTCGACACCGAGCCGTACCGCAAGCTCGGCCGCAACCAGCTGCGCGTCGCGATGTTCCCGGCGGTCGACCCGGCGGACGTCGAGGCGCTCACGAAGTGCGTCGACTACGTGATCGAGAAACTCTGACTCTCGACGTGTACGGCAGTCACGTACGACAGTCGCGTACGACGGTCACGTAAGGCAGTCGCACACGACGGTCGCGTACGACCTTGAAGGGTGCCCGGTGCGTGCCGGGCACCCTTCTTCATCGGGTGGCGTACGTCAACCGCGCTGGATCCCCGTGGTATCGAGCAGCAGCCCGCTGCGCCCGTCCGAGGTCTGGACGAGGATCGAATCACCGCGCTGTTCCACGGCCAGGTACCAGACCCCCGGCATCAGCTCCGCGACGATCCGCCCGCTGCCGTCCTCGCTCCGCACCGGACGCGGCACCGGAACGGCGAACCAGAACGGGTCGTACTGCGGCTCGGGCCGGGTCCCGACGCCCACCGCGCTCAGCGTGCTCCACAGGTTCCGCAACGCGCGCTCCCGACCGGTCTCCACCGGGCCGGGCCCGGTTTCGTCCGGGAGTGCCTTCAGGTCCGGGACGACCGGCTGCGGCGTCGGCTGTCCGGCGTTGGTGCCGATCTGCAGACCGCTTGTGTCGAGCAGCAGCCCCCGGGTGCCGTCGCTGGCGGCCACCGTCCAGGCGTCGCCGCGCCGGCCCAGCGCCAAGTACCAGACTCCCGGCCGCAGTTCGGCGAGCGGCTCCAGTGAGCCGTCCTCGCCGAACAGCGGGCGCGACACCGGAACGGCGAACCACTGCGGCTGGAAGGCGCCGTCGGGGGAGGCGGCGATCGCCTTGGCGAGGCGGCCCACGGTTTGCAGGGTCCGCTCCAGCCGGGTCTCGGCCGCACGGCGCAGTTCCTCCGCCTCCCGGCGCAGTTCCTCCGCCTCCCGGCGCAGCCGCTCCTCCCGTTCCTCCATCTCTGCGAGCCGCTCGGCGGCCTCCCGCCGACGGGCCGCCGCGTCCGACGTCTCCCCGTCCGGCGGCTCCGCGCCCGCCGCCTCCGCGTCCGCCCCGCCGCCCGAGCCCGGGGCAGAACGATTCCGCGCAATCGCGATCAAGCCGCCGGTGTTGCGACTGCGCTGCTGGGGAAGCGGGCGGGAGCGGGCGGCGAGCCGCCGGTGGACATGCCGGTACAACGTATCCATGTCCACCGGATCAGGCCCCTGAGCGATGCCGTCCCGCAGCACTCCGATCAGCTCGCCCGTGAACGCGGTGTACGTCTCTCCCGGCGGCGAGAGCGCGGGCCGGGTCTCGGCCGAGGCCGTGAGCAGGCAGCTGCCCTCGACCGCCGCCTGGTCGGCGATGTGCGCGCTGGCGCTCATCCGGCCGAGCAGCGCGCGCCCGCTGTAGCAGCAGTCGAGGATCACGACCGTCCGCCGGGCGCGCGCCCCGAGGTCCAGCACGGCCCGGCGCAGATACTCGTAGCGCAGCGAGGTGTACTCGCGTTCGGGGTCGGAGTTCGCCAGCGCGAGGTACAGCTCGTCGGTGTGCGGGTCGGTCAGACCGTGCCCCGCGTAGTACACGAGGAGGGTGTCCTCGGCCAGGCGGCCCCTCTCCCGTACGACATCCAGCACCTGATCGGTGCGCGACGGCTGCTCGATCACCGTGCAGGAGTCCTCGGGCAGCCCCCACACGGTCGGCTCCGTCAGCACCTCGCGCAGTCCCCGCAGATTGTTGGCGACCGCCGTCAGGTCTTCCAGTACGGCGTACGTGTGCACGCCCACCAGCACGGCCTGGGAAGAGGTCGGATCGGACAGCGCGACCACGACTAGACGTCGTCCCCGTCCGCGGTGGACCCCACGGGGTCGGGGATGTCGCCGAAGCGGGCGAGAACCTGCTCGACCGTCTCCGGCGATGCGTCGTGGACCGTGACCACGACGCCGTCCCGCTCCAGGGTGATCTGCGGGGGCCGTGGGCGGGAGGACCGCCAGCCGGCCAGGGCGACGAGCAGGGAACCGAGCGCGAGGGAGTTGCTCACCACGACGTTGATGACGTCCAGGCTCGCGCCTCCCATGGTGCCGGGTGCGGCGGCGCCGGACGTCGGAGCGAAGGTGACCTCGCCACGCAGCTCGGGATCAGCCGCGAGCCAGCGCTGCAAAGACGCCGTCAGCCCGCCGGAGGACGGTTGCTCCTCCCCGATGGTGATGCCGAACTCCATGCGCCCCGGCCCCCTTTTCTCTTGGTCGCCCGGCGTGGGCTCACCGATGCTCCATCGTAGAAGCCGACTCCGGCAAGGGCCTGCCGCTTCCCTGTCGGGCAGCCCCCGCGGGACGCGTACCGGGCGCCCGGACTGGCCGGCGCCTTCGAGCAACCATGAGCCGTGGTGTACACCTGCGTCACTCGGTACACTCGGACGCATGACACAACCGCTGCCCATAGAGTCCATCCGCGATGTCCGGGCGCATCTGGCCGAGGTCGTGGAGCGGGCCGACCGGGACGATGTGCCCACCGTCATCACCCGGCGCGGCAAGCAGGTCGCCGCCGTGGTGTCCATCGAGGTGCTGCGCAAGTACCAGCAGTGGGAAGAGCGCGAGATCAACCGGATCATCGACGAGCGCATGGCCGACCCCGCACCCGGCATCCCGATCGAGGACATCATGAGGGAGACGCTGGCGCGCAGTGAGTGAGTACCGCACCGTCTTCCGACCCGAGGCTCAGGCCGAACTCCGCAAGGTCCCACGAGACATGGCCCTCCGCATTCTGGCCAAGCTGACCGAGCTGGAAACCGACCCGCTGGGGTTCACCACCACCGCCCTCGTCTCACAGCCCGACCGCCGCCGCCTGCGGGTGGGCGACTACCGCGTGGTCTACACGATCGACAACGGCGAGCTGGTGGTGTGGGGGGTGACCGTCGGGCATCGCTCCACCGTCCACGACGCCTGAACGCCCCTGGAGTCAGGTCAGAACATCTGGCGCGGGGTCGACGCCCGTGCCGTCGGACCCGTGCCGTCGGACCCGTGCCGTCGGACGAGACGTTCCCGGTGTCGAAGCCGGAGTCGCAGCCGGAGCCGGAGTAGGAGGGTGAAGCGCCCGCGGGAAAAGCGGTTGCAGCCGCCTTCCGCACCCGGGCAGGGTGCGGTGGTGATCGTGCCGGCGATCGTTCAAGACCTGCTACGAGTCCGAGTCAGGGCATCATCCGGGAACAGGGCCTGAGTCCCGACCCAGCAGAGGAGTTGCTGTGCGCCCTTCCTACGCCCGGGCCGCCGTCCGGGAGATCCCCGTGGCGGACCAGGAGGCCGGGCCCTACGGCATCACGGCCGGGCCCGACGGCGCTCTGTGGCTCACCTTCGTGCACAGCGGTCGCATCGCACGGCTCACCCTCGACGGCGAACTCGACGAATTTCCTCTGGACTCGCCGACCTGTCGCCCGACCGTCATAGCCCCCGGGCCGGACGGGGCGCTGTGGTTCTCCCGGTCCCTGGACCACCGGATCGGCCGGATCACCACGGACGGCGAAACGGAATCCTGGCGCGTGCCGACGCCCGACAGCGGCCCCTTCGGTATCACCGCCGGTCCGGACGGTGCAATGTGGTTCACCCAGATGAACACCGACCGCGTCGGCCGTATCACCGCCGACGGAGAGATCACCGAGTTCGCCCTTCCCGTCGAGGGCGCGTTTCCCTCGGCGATCACCACGGGTCCCGACGGAGCCCTGTGGTTCACCCTCAACCAGGCGAACGCCATCGGCCGCCTCACCACCGACGGCGACACCGCCGTCCACCCGTTGCCCACCCCGGGCGCCGCCCCCGTGGGCATCACCAGTGACGGCGCCGCACTGTGGTTCGTCGAGATCGCCGCGGGCCAGGTCGGCAGGATCTCGACGGACGGCGACATCAAGGAGTTCCCGCTCCCCGACCCCGCGGCCCGACCCCACGCCATCGTCGCCGCCGCCACCGGGGACTGCTGGTTCACCGAATGGGGCGCGAACCGCGTCGGTCACATCACCGCGAGTGGCGAGATCACCGAGTACGACCTGCCGACGCCGTCATCCGAACCGCACGGCATCGCACTGGGCCCGGACGCTGCCCTCTGGGTGGCTCTGGAGACGGGCGGGGTGGCGCGGGTGGCACCGTGACCTCGCCGGAGCCCGACGCGCAGCTACCGCGGTTCGGGGGAGGACACTGCCGCCGGGCTCACTTGCCGTAGCCGACGTGGTAGCCGATGGGGTCGACGTAGACGTCGGGGGCGTTGCCGCCGGCGGCAGAGACGGTGATGTTCTGGCCGTTGAGGTTGACGATCTCCGAGACGGTCTCGTTGGGCGGGGTGACGGAGAGCCTGGTGTAGGTCTTGCCGGAGCCGCTGGTGTCCGGGATGTAGTCCAGCAGGAAGCGGGTCTCCTCGCCGGGCGCGATGGTGACGGTCGACGGCGAGTCCGGCGAGATGTCGGTGCGGGCGGCGTCCGGTCCGGTGTCACCCAGGCCGTCGGGGCCCACGAGCTGGACGCCCGGGAAGCCGTGCATGCTGCACGTGCTGGAACCGTTGTTCTTCAGGTTGACGACGATCTCGTTCTTGACCCCCGCGGAGGCGGCGCTGAAGCCGAGGTTGTCGGTCTTGCACAGGGAGCCCGCCGCGGACGTGCTCTTGCTGGTGACCGCGCTCCCCTTGCTGGAGCCGGACGACGAAGAACCGGACGACGAAGAACCGGACGAAGACGAACCGAACGACGAAGATGAACCGGACGACGAGGAACCCGAGGCTGAAGAACCCGAGGTCGAGTCCTGGCTCCCGGCGGCTTTGCCCACGGAGGCGGACGCGTTCGTACCGGCGGAAGCATTCGTGCCGGCGGAAGCGGTCGCGCCTGCGTTGCACGCGGTCAGCGAAAGACCGGCAGCGGCGGCGACGAGAGCGAGAGCGGAGATCTTCTTGAGGCGCATCAGTCGTACTCCTGGGAAGGGGTGCCGGTCGCTTGCTACGGCCGAACGGGCGTCGTTGCTCCATACGACGGCCGCGCACGGCCGAGTTGTTGGCGCCGAAGGCGCACCAAGACACGCCTGTGACACACGAGTCGACGCGTCGTGACGGGAAAGCGGACGAAACGGTTCCAGGCCGACCACACCTGCCGCCGGGGCGGCTGGCCGCACACCAAGTGCGTGCTCGATTCCGGGTCACGGAACGACCGAAGGCCGCCCCGGGAACCCAAAAAATCACAGGACTTGGTCTAGCCCTTTCCCGGGTCGTCCGCCAGCGACGGGGGACCGGCATGGCGAAAAGTGCGCGCGATTGGTCCAGTCCAATCCTGTACGGCGCTCATTGACGTGGATACAACAACGGGCTTTCTCTGGGACAGCACAGCCCCAGCGCACCTGCCAGGCGCCGACCACGGCACCTCGGACAGGTACGCGTCTTACGACCGTCCGGTCACCGGACGTCGGCGCACGGACACCCGACGCGGGATCCCGTTCCCGCCTCCCCACACCAAGGAGAACCGTGCTCACCAGATCCAGATCCAGCTCCAGATCGCGATCCACGTCCAGGCCGATCAGACCCCTGGCACCACCGCGGCGGCGGTTCGTCGCCGCGCTCACCACGCTCGTCCTGGCTCTGGGCGGGCTGCTGGGCATCGCCACGCCGTCACAGGCGGCGGGCGCTCTCACCGCCTCGTTCACCAGCGCCGACAACGGCCCCTGGTGGAAGGGCACGTTCGTGGTCAAGAACAACAGTGCCGCGCCGGTGACCGGTTGGACCCTGGAGTTCGACCTGCCGGCCGGGGTCGCCATCAGCCAGCACTACAACGGGACCGCAACCGTGAACGGCTCCCATGTCACCGTCACCAACGCCCACTACAACGCCACCGTCCCGGCGAACGGCAGCACCGAACCGTACAGCTACTGGTTCGTCGCCACCGGTCCGATCACCGCGCCGACCGGCTGCCTGATCAACGGTGACAAGTGCGACGGCAGCCCCGCCGCGCCCCCGTCCGCACCGGCCGGAGTGGCCGTGACCGCCACCACCGCCCGCACGGTGAGCCTGAAGTGGAACGCCTCGGCCCGCGGTGACTTCCCCGTGGCCGGGTACGAAGTGCTGCGCGGTGACGCCGTCGTGGCGGCCACCGCCACCACCTCCGCGACCGTCAGCGACCTGACCCCGGCGACCGCCTACAGCTTCACCGTCCGCGCCAAGGACACCCGCGGCAACCTCGGTACGCCGAGCGCGCCCGTCACCGCCACCACCGTGGACCCGGCGACCGACCCCGTCCCGCCGACCGCCCCCGGCGGCCTGCGCGCGACCGCCGTCACCTCCAGCACCGTCGCCCTGGCCTGGAACGCGGCGAGCGACAACAAGGGCATCGCCGCCTACGACGTGTACCAGGGCACCACGAAGGTGGCCACGGTCCCGGCGGACACCCTCACCACCACGGTCACCGGGCTGTCCCCCGCCACGGCCTACGGGTTCACCGTCAAGGCACGCGACGCCGCCGACAACGCCTCCCCGGCGAGCAACACCCTCAACGTCACCACGCAGGAGGCCGTCGGCAACGGCAGTTACGCGACCGTCGGTTACTTCGTCCAGTGGGGCATCTACGGGCGCCAGTACAACGTCAAGAACCTGGACACCTCCGGCGCCGCCGCCAAACTGGACGTGATCAACTACGCCTTCGGCAACATCGACCCCGTCAACCTCACCTGCCTCAACGGCGTGGTCAAGGGTGTCTCCGGCAACCCCCAGGACCCCGGCGAAGGCGATGGGGCGGGTGACGCCGACGCCGACTACGGCCGTGCCTTCGCCGCCTCCCAGTCCGTGGACGGCGTGGCCGACGACGGCTGGGGCAAGCTGCGCGGCAACTTCAACCAGCTCAAGAAGCTCAAGGCCAAGTACCCGAACCTGAAGATCGTCATCTCGCTCGGCGGATGGACGTTCTCCAAGTACTTCTCCGACGTCGCCGCGACCGACGCGTCGCGCCAGAAGTTCGTGAAGTCCTGCGTGGACATGTACATCAAGGGCGATCTGCCCGCGTACAACGGCGCCGGAGGACCGGGTGCCGCCGCCGGGATCTTCGACGGAATCGACCTGGACTGGGAGTGGCCCGGCTCCCCGGACGGTCACCCCGGCAACCACTGGAGCACCGCCGACAAGGCCAACAACACCGCGCTGATCGCGGAGTTCCGCAAGCAGCTCGACGCGCTCGGCGGCGACCACAAGCTGCTCACCGCGTTCACCCCGGCCGACCCGAAGAAGATCGACGCGGGCTGGGACACCTCGAAGATCTTCAAGGACCTCGACTACGCCAACGTCCAGGGCTACGACTTCCACGGCGCCGGCAGCGACAACTCCTGGGAGCCGAACCGCACCGGCCACCAGGCCAACCTCTACACCGACGCCCAGTCGCCCTACCCGAACGACTTCAGCATCGACGGTGCCGTGAAGGCGTACACCGACGCGGGTGTCAGTCCGCGCAAACTCACCATCGGCTTCCCCTTCTACGGCCGAGGCTGGAAGGAAGTCACGGACGGCGGAGCCGGCGGCGAGTGGCAGACCGCGAACGGCGCCGCCCCCGGCCAGTTCGCGGAGGAGGCCGGCACCCGCGGCTACCAGAACCTGATCACCGCCTTCCCCGCCATGACCGTCGTCCACGACCCCCAGTCGATCTCCACCTACGGCTACACGGGCAACGGCGGCCAGTGGTGGTCCTTCGACGACACCTGGTCAATCGGAAAGAAAACGGAGTACATCAAATCGAAAGGGCTGCTCGGCGGCATGATCTGGGAGATGTCAGGCGACACCCCGAACGGCACCCTGATGAACTCCCTGTACACCGGCCTGCACTAACGCTGCAATAACACCCTCGCCACCTGCTCGTCGACACGGCGCCCGGCGGTCCACCGCCGGGCGCCCTTCGTCGTGCCCGCGCGGGCGTCCACGCCGCAACCATCCTGCAAGGACGTCAGGCACGCCCTGCCTCGCCGCCGTCGCACAGACCCTGCACGCGCGAACGATGCGGTGCCCGCCGGGGTGCGACCGGGGCACGGTGGCCGTAACGAGTCGGTGAGGTTGAACTTTTGTGGCGCCTCCTCCGTTGTGGAGCCTGGGGGCACGGCCAGGGGAGACGGTGGGCCGGGGAGAGGCCCGCCCAGCAGCAGGTCCGATTCCGATGTGAAGTCCGGTGTCGCCACACCGCTGCCGCACCCGCTCGTCCGTTCTCACTTGTTCCTTGCCCCGCGCACTCCCAGCCGGTTGCCGGCCTGAACTGCACCGTTTCAAGCAAAGGATGGAAAATGGCACCGAACTCCGCGCAGAGGGATTCCGGCTCGCAGCGAGAATCCCAGCCAAACCAGGGCTCCGCTGCCGCGCACCCTGAGGCGGACACCTATCACTTTGCCAATTTTGTGCGTAGTTCGGTTGAATCGTTTGTGCGTGATGCTCAGCGTCCAACCACCGATCCGGGGGCTTCTCGGGCTGATCTGACAGCCATGCGGCGGTCCATGGGTGTAGCTGATGGCACCGGCCCCGGCTACGGTTTCGCCGACAACCTACGACGCAACATGCCCCGGGCGCAGCCCGATGGGAGTGAGAACGCGGAACGCCCCACTTCCGGCACCGGCCCCGGCTACAACTTCGCTGACGTCATACGAGCCAGCGTGCTCAGGAACCAGAGCGGTATGCATTCGGGCGCGGCTTCCGGTGCAGCCACCGACAACAAGAAGTACGAAGCACCGGGCAACCAGGCCAAGAAGGCGCGTGGGCGCTGACGGGAGTGTCCGATGGACGGCGGATCCGATGATCAAGGAGACGCCTGGTGATCGAGGCCATCACCGAGTACGGGGCCGTGGAGGAGCCGAGGGTGTCTCCGGCAATCCCCAGGACCCGAGCGAAGGCGATGGCTCGTCGACACGGCGCCCGGCGGTCCACCGCCGGGCGCCCTTCGTCGTGCCCGATCCCGAAAACACGGCAACGCATGC
The DNA here is from genome assembly GCF_042896695.1 of Streptomyces sp. NPDC001270. NCBI lineage: Bacteria > Bacillati > Actinomycetota > Actinomycetes > Kitasatosporales > Streptomycetaceae > Streptomyces > Streptomyces sp. NPDC001270. Next base: position 119,428 of record NZ_JBIAXM010000006.1, read on the forward strand.
TCGGCCGACTGCCGGCCGGCGGTTCTTCCTTTCGACGCCCTGGGCATCGGACCGAGCAGGTGGACATGAACACCGGCCGCAGCCCGTGGCTCAACCCACTCGGACCTGCCCGCGAGATCACCCGGTCGGCCACGGAGAGCACGAACCCCTAGCATGTAGCCGCCACCGTGGTTATTGCTGCCCGTCAGAGACCAAAAAGCATCCGTGATGGAACCCCAGAAAAATCCTGAGGAGACCCTACATGCCGAGACAAATTCCGCAAGCTGTTTACGCGGCTGAACTGATGGCCCGGGACCGAGGTGATCTTCCCCGGCCGTCTGCACAGCAAGAGGTGAACGTGGACGGGACGCTTTACAAAATCGATCTCGGTGCATTTCTGAGAGCCATCCGAACCCGTGGTCTGATCGAATACCCGGATGCCGTGCTGGTCGACGCACTGAAAAAGCACGGCGGTGAAATCGAGCAAAAAAATGACTCACAGAAGTGGTTTGTAACGAATCTTTCCGAAGCAGTACAAGATTTTAAAGATGCTCCTTACGTGGCCGCATTGAACGCCCGAGCACCCGGCAACCTGCCGAAGCTTAGGGAGGGGCTCGAAAAAGTGCTCCTGGACGACGGTTCGTCGAAAGATGTAGATCTAGGCACCTGGCTGCACAATATACGAAATCAGGGACGCGAAAAACTCGGGCAGGCCGCGATCAGCGCGCTGGAACGGCACAGGGAGAACGTCTACCGGAGCCAGGAAACCGGCAGATGGAAGCTGCTACCTACCCGGATAAAGATGACCTGGCATGATTCTGATTATGCGGCCGCACTGCGCACGCGACCACAATTCGACCTACCTTCCCAGCACCAGAAAGACACGCTGACACTGGACGGAATAGAATTCGATATCCCCACCGGCTCATTCCTGCATGAATTGAGACACCGCCCACGAAAGAAACCTGTAGAGGATGATCTGGCGGCGGTGCTGGAATGGCACGGACTGAGGTTGGACGAGACGACGAGGAAATGGTTGCCGTCCAACAGCGGCCACGACCCAAGCGACCTGGTCGGCAATCCCTTGGACGTGCGCCTCGCCGACCTACAGCCCCCTCTCGAGGAGTCCAACTATGCGTCCAGCTCTTCCCAAGGACTCCCCCGGACGCAGTCCGCGGGGAGCCAGCAGGCAACCCAGAAGAGAAAATGACCGTCCCACCGACGGGCCTGTAACGGCAGCCGAGAAGACAAGGCCCTGAACACGAACACGGGCCGTAGCCCGTGACTCAACCCGCTTTGACCTGCCCACGAGGGCACCCGGTCGGCCACCGTGAGCACGAATCCGTAGAATGTAGCCGCCCCGTGGTCATCGCTGCCCGTCAGAGACCAAAAAGCATCCGTGATGGAACCCCAGAAAATTTCTGAGGAGGCCCTACATGCCTGCAACAATTCCGCAAGCTGCTTACGCGGCTGAACTGATGGCCCGGGACCGAGGTGATCTTCCCCTGCCATCTGCACGGCAAGAGGTGTACGTGGACGGGGCGCATTACGAAATTGATCTCGGTCGATTTCTGAAAAGATTCCGGAACGATGGGCTGAGCAAGTATCCGGATGCTGTGCTGGTCGAAGCACTGAAAAAGCACGGCGGTGAAATCGAGCAAAAAAATGATTCACAGAAGTGGTTTGTAACGAATCTTTCCGAAGCAGTGCAAGATTTTAAAGATGCTCCTTACGTGGCCGCATTGAACGCCCGGGAACCCGGCGACCTGCCGAAGATTAGGGAGGGGCTCGAAACCGTGCTCCTGGGCGATGGTTCGGTTGAAGATGTAGATCTAGGCTCCTGGCTGCACACTATGCGAAGTCTGGGACGAGAAAAATCTTTCGGGCAGGCCGCGATCAGTGCGCTGGAACGGCACGGGGAGAACGTCTACTGGAGCCAGAAAACCGGCAGATGGAAGCTGGAACCTAGCGGGACAAAGATGACCTGGCGTGATTCTGATTATGCGGCCGCACTACGCACGCGACCACGATTCGACCTACCTTCCAAGGGCCAGAACGACCCGCTGACACTGGGCGGAATGGAATTCAATATCCCCACCGGCAACTTGGTGGATAAATTGAGATACTACCAACGAAAGAAACCTGTAGAGGATGATCTGGCGGCGGTGCTGGAATGGCACGGACTGAGGTTGGACGAGACGACGAGGAAATGGTCGCCGTTCAACAGCGGCCACGACCCAAGCGACCTGGTCGGCAATCCCTTGGACGTGCGCCTCGCCGACCTACAGCCCCCTCTCGGGGAGTCCAACTATGCGTCCAGTTCCCAAGGACTCCCCCGGACGCAGTCCGCGGGGAGCCAGCAGGCAACCCGGAAGAGATGACCGTCCCGCCGACGGGCCTGTAACGGCGGCCGAGAAGGCAAGGCGGAGGAGAAGGCCGCTCCTGCCACGCCTTCGCCTGTGTCTCCCAGCCCGACCACCGCCGCCTACGAGTGCGCGACTACCGCATGGTGTACACGACCGACAACGGCGAGCTGACGGTATGGGCGGTACACGCCGTGCATCGCTCCACCGCCTACGACGCCTGAACACTGCCCGAACGCCCCTGCCGTCAGCTCAGAACATCCCGCGCTTTCCTCCCCCTCCCCGCGCAAGGAGTTGCCGTGCCCCCTTCCGACACCCCGCCCGTCACCCAGATCCCGGTGGCGGACGAGGAAGCCGGGCCCTACGGCATCACCGCCGGCCCCGACGGTGCTTTGTGGCTCACCCTCGTGCACGGCGGTCGCATCGCGCGACTCACCCTCGACGGCAAACTCGACGAATTTCCCCTGGACTCGCCGACCTGTCGCCGGATGGTCATCGCCCATCCGTACCCAGCCGTCCTCCCCGGCCTCCGCCCGGTGCACGGGTTCCCATCCCCTGCCGGTGGGCTGGAAGACCGATGAGCCGAGGAAGAGTTCGCGGGGGACCGCCGCGACGGCATCGCGCCACCCGGTGTCCAGGGCCGGATTGGCGGCGGCGATCTCCTCGGCCAGGGCGCGGCGGAGCACGGCGGGGTCAGCGGGCACGGTGTTCTCGTGCGTGCTGAAGCTGGTCGGCGACGGCGAAGGGCGCCCGGCGAGTCCCGCCGGGCGCCCTTCGTCCTGCGCGATCCCTACGCGAACTGTCGGATGAACGCCTGCCAGGTCTCGCGGGAGACGGTGAGGAGGGGGCCGTGCTGGCGCTTGCTGTCGCGCACGGCTCGGCCGCCGGGAGCGGTGTCGGCGACCTCTACGCAGGCGTTCTCCTGGCCTGAGTACGACGACTTCCAGAAGGGGCCTACCGCCACTGTCACGATGCTTCTTCCTGCGAGAACTGGCGGACGAAAGTGTGCCAGGTCTCGCGAGAGACGGTGAGAAGATCGCCGTGCTGGTGCTTGCTGTCGCGGATGGCTCGGCCGTTGCCGGTTGTGTCGGCGACCTCTACGCAGTTGTTCTCCTGTCCCGAGTACGACGACTTCCGGAAGGGGCTTATCACCTCGGTCACAATGTGTCTTCCTTCAAGCTCCGCAGTATGCCCTGGATGAGCTTCGCGCTCGCGTCCGGCGCCAACGCCGACGATCGTAGTAGGTCGAATACGTTGGCGTAAGCGGCAAGGTCCTCGGTTCCTTCAAGGACCGACGTGCCTCGCAGATTGTCCATGGTGACCGCTTCGACCGTCGGCTCCTCATCGAAGCTGAAGGACGAGAAGGCGGAGGTACAACCAGTCAGCACACCGGCACTGAACGGCAGCACCTGCACAGTGACGTTCTTCCGCATTCCGATCTCAAGGATCGTGCTGAGCTGCTCCCGGTGGACCTCAACGCTCACCAGTGGGTGCCTGACAGCTGATTCCCCGAGGATGGCCGTGTACGACGTTCCGCCCTCCTCGATCTTCGTCTGCCGTCCCACGCGCACCTTCACCAAATGGGCGACCCGTTCCAGATCAATGGAGTGGGGGCCGTCGGAGATAGCCGCTTCCGCATAGGCCGGAGTCTGCAAGAGCCCTGGAACCATGACCGGCTGCCACTCACGGATATAGGTCGCGTCGTCCTCCAAGGCAATGTGATCGACGTAGTCCGACCGCAGGTGCGCCGCGTGCTCTAGCCACCAACCCCGCTTCTTGGAGTGCTTCGCCAACTCCTCAAGCCGTGACCGCACTTCAGGGTCCGTGACGCCGTACGCATCCAGAAGCAGCCGCACCTCGATCACCCGCGCGGTGAAGTGACCGCTTTCAAGTCGACTGATCCTCGCCTGACTTGACGCAATCACCTCGGCGGCCTGCGGCTGATCGAACTTCGCGGCCTGCCGGTACTGCTTGAGCGCGGTACCCAGACGCCTGCTGCGCACTGTCGGACGTCCACCTGCGGGCATGAGACCTCCCCTTTCCCGCGGCAACGATGCCACACCGGCTGTCACCCCGAGCACGCATCACCCGATCGGATGAACGGGTGAATGCATTCACTTTAGCGGGTTGTACACGCACCATATTCGGCCGTAGCTTCCTGAAGGCGCCGCAATAAAACGGATCTTGACTCGACGTCAGGAGGTACGGCACCCCCATGCCCGAAACCGAAACCTTCCGCATCCCCAACCGCAGAGACCACGTCCCCGCCGCCCGCCACCGCATCCGCAAGGCCCTCGCGGACTGGGGGATCACCGGTGACATCGCCGACGCCGTCGCACTTTCCGCGAACGAACTCGTCACCAACGCCGTGACCCACTGCCGTACTTCCCGCGCCGATGTCGAGGTCACGCTCACCCGCCACGGACCGGCGCTGGTACTGGAGGTCTCGGACCCGGACCGGGATCTGCTACCCCGGCCCCACGACTCCGGACCGGACGAGGAGTGCGGACGCGGACTCGCGCTCGTGGCCGGCCTCGCGGAGGAATGGGGTCACCGGCAGGAGCCGGACGCGAAATGCGTGTGGGCCCGCTTCACGGTCGTGGAAAGGCTGGAGGGGGCTCATGTTCCGGCGGATTTATAACGCGCTCGCACGCCTCCTCGGCCCACCACGCTCCAACGGCCCCGCGACCGACTGCACCGACTTCATGGACCTCGCGCGGAAGGTCAGGCCCCCGGACCCCTACGTCTGGCGGCTGCCCAACCCGTACGACGCCCGCTGGCGCCGCTGGGCCAAGCGCAACCGCGCGACCGGCCGGTATCTACCGGTCCCACGCGAAGAAGAATGCTGGCAGGCCCCAGCCCGCACCCGCCCGCCACCCACCTGGCAGACCGACGACGACATGGTACGGCCCTACATCCTCAGCCCCTGATGCTCCGGCGACCGTCAACCACTGCCAACAGAACAACGCCACCACCGGGCCACCAGCCAAAACCGCCCGCCGACCGTGCCACGACGAACGCCCCACACCTCACGAACGACGGAACTGGTTACCCGCCCCCTGTCCGGACAGATTATTCGACCAACCACCCCACCGAGACGAGTGGTCCCGGGACTGGCCCGATCCGGTGGACAGATGATGAGACGCGACCCCAGGTGGCAGCAAATACTGATCGTACGCATCGCTGTCGAGGGCCGGAGCGGATGAGGAATCCGGCAGGAACTCCTGCGGGGAGACGGCAGCGTGGGCAGCCACGGCCGACGAGTCCCAACCGAACCCCGTGACCTCATCCTGCTGCGAATGCCCTTGGAATGCGCCGTAATCCACGTACTGCTCCCAGTCTTCCAGAGAGGGCGAAATGACCCGCTCTGCCACCTGGGACGGATCGGCCTGGGATGCATCAGTATGACCGAACGGAGCGGGAAACTGAGCCGGGCCTGTAGCCGGACTCAGTTGAGGCAAAAAGTTCAGGGGATCCTGGAGCCCGCGCTCTTGCGCCTCCTGCCCGTTCCTCAAGGCGAGATCCACCCGCCGCTTTTCCCAGCCATATCCCTCTGCATTCTTCACCCAATTCTTGAGTGTGTCACGCGGGACGCCCTCAGTTCGCGCATACGTTTCCAGTGAGTCACTTTGACCAAAAAACCTGTCTACATACCCCTTCTTCTCGTCATATGTATATGCCCTTTCGCTGCGTTTCTTGCGCCGAATCTCCCGGCATTCATCCACCGCCCGCTGCGGCAGGCCATATTTACTCGCATTCTTCGCCCAATTCTGCATGGTCCTTTCAGTGATGACGGAATCGGTCCATTCACGAGCGAAATCGGCCAACGCCCGCCCCTCCGCGTCTTCCATCCACGCCTTGAGGATCTGCCCGACCTTCTCTTTAGAATGTTTATTGAAGTGACGATTCCGGAACTCAAGGTCCACGCCATGCTTCTCCGATTTGACCACCCATCTACCGAAAGTCGTGGGTGCCAGTCCATTTTCTTTGGCGAATTTTTGCCAGCTACCTTTGCCGCTTTCATAGAAATCCTTGAACTGCTCCAGATAGTGTTTCTTTTCTTCAGGGGTATATTGCATTTTCTCTCCTTGTCGGCTCGTGACTACAACGGGAAGGCGCAGGGTCTGGTTCACCGGGAGGCCGGGCGGGGACGACGTCGGCGTCGTGACGGGCAGCGAGGCCGGAGGACCCACGACGACGTGGTACGGCCGCACGTCCTCAGCTCAGACCTTGATGCTCCGGCGGACGCGGGCAATCACCTGCGGGTACCGGCTACCGGACGGCAGGCATGTTGCCATCACGCCAGTCGTTCACTCGCTTCCGGATGCCGGCGACCATGGGGAGTGCGTCGACCGCTGTGGGTTCGAACCAGCGGACATCGGTGGATTCCCCGGACACGGCCAGTTGCCCGGCCACGGGCCGAGCCAGGAAGCAGACGGAGAACTCCTGCCGGACCTCGCCATCGTCGTAGGCGAAGACGTGACGGGGATTGGTGTAGGTCCCGACGATTCCGGTGATCTCCACGTCGAGCCCGGTCTCCTCACGGGTCTCCCGAATCGCGCAGTCCGGCAACGACTCACCGATGTTCATGGCGCCACCGGGAAGCGCCCACATGCCGTTGTCGCGCCGACGCTGAAGCAGAATGCGCCCGGAGCCGTCGACAACGACGGCGGAAGCAGCCGGAACCAAGCTGTTCGCGACCGGGGCGTGCGGGTCGTCCTCGTAGTCGCGCCTACTCATGCCCCTCCTCGTCCCATACCGGAGTGCCCCGCTTCCACAGTTCCTCGGCGTGCGCGGCAAAGCGATCAAACATGCCGTCGTCCTGATGACGGCGCAGATGCAGCGTAGGAGCGTCGTGGCCGACGCTGTGCGTCAGCAACGGCGTGACGATCATGTCGTCATCGAAGCGGAACACGGACAGGTGCGCGTGCCCGTCGCTGAACCTCGCGTCGATGCCCGGTTGGCTTTTGATCTTCTCCAACTCGGCCAGTGTCACGCGGATACGCGTCGAGAGCGTGAGCGCAACAGCTTCGTCTTGCTCGCGGGACCGTGTGAGATCACTGTCAGGGTCACCGAGCAGGAAACGAACTCGGCATCCCAGAGCGGCTTTGCGTCGCAACGCGCTGCCGAACCGGGCCTGTTCGAGCCACAGGAAGTAGTTGGTGTAACCGGCGAAGGTCAGCTCTCGCTCCGCTTTGGTGATCAACGACCGCCACAGGGAAGCTGGGCAGCTCGACCGATACGGGTAGACGGAAACCACCTCACGGTCGGGACCGACCTTGATCGCCTTCTTTGTGGCTGCTGGCCACAGCGTCACCTCGTCCTCCCCAAGTGCCTCGCAGATGGCCCACCGATGGCGGGCCCGGGGAACCCGCCCGCTCTCTGTGATCCATCGGCCGACCGTCTTGATGTCGACGCCGCACTTTTCAGCTAACTGACGGTCTGTCATTCGCGCCTGAAGCATGGCACGGCGCAGCGCTTCGTTCACAAGTACCCCCTGGGACGTTAGGCACGCTTCTCACGGTAGACGTACTCCGTACCTAACGGTCATGGAACGAAGTAGGAACGCGCCGCCAGAGGCGGAAGTGTGGTGGGTCACTGAAAGACCCCCGCGACCGTGGCGACGGTCCGGGGGCGTGGACACCAACCAGTAAGGGGTTGATGACGTGACCCATACAACCAGAATCCTCCGTCGGCGCCAGCGAGCGGGGACCAGCCGATGACCAAGGCGGACACCGACGCCGGGCAGTGGGAGTACACGACGTACGCACCCAAGGACGAAACATGCCCCTCGTGCCTGAAGCCGATCAAGAGCCTTGAGGTCTGCCGCCGGGGCATGCTCGCCCGCGGGGACACCTCCCCGGTCGTGGCCTACTGGCACTCGGACTGCGCCCAGAAGGAGATGGCACGGTGACCCGGCCGCAGCAGCACAAGGGCGGGCGACCGCAACTGCCGCAAGGCTGGACCTCCTTCGCCTCGACGCCTGACGGCAAGCACACGGCCCACTGGTACGCGACCTCCCCGTACCCCGTGGATGCCCTCAAGGAGGAATACGGCCAGACCGCGCAGCCGCTGTGCCGCACGGTCACTGCTGCCACGTGGTCCGAACTGCACACGGAAGTAGCCGCCCAGGCCGAACTGTACGAGCGGCTTACCGGCGCACAGCCGAACAACCCCGTGCGTCAGAGCGCCACCACGGCCGAAGTGCCTGCCGCCCTACGCGGCACCCGCACCACCTGACGTACGGAACCCCCATGGCAGCCGCATCGGGTCAGGGCTGCGCACAACAAGCGGCCACCCTTCGGCATCAGCGCGGAGGGTGGCCGCCCTGTCTGAATCGAGAGACCCCTCCGACCAGCGACGACTAGGACACACTTTTGAAAGTAGCTTGCGAACTCGTCACCAACGCCGTGACCCACTGCCGTACTTCCCGCGCGGGCGTCGAGGTCACGCTCACCCGCCACGGACCGGCGCTGGTACTGGAGGTCTCGGACCCGGACCGGGATCTGCTACCCCGGCCCCACGACTCCGGACCGGACGAGGAGTGCGGACGCGGACTCGCACTCGTGGCCCGGCTCGCGGAGGAGTGGGGTCACCGGCAGGAGCCGGACGCGAAATGCGTGTGGGCCCGCTTCACGGTCGTGGAAAGGCTGGAGGGGGCTCATGTTCCGGCGGCTTTATAACGCGCTCGCACGCCTCCTCGGCCCACCACGCTCCAACGGCCCCGCGACCGACCACACCGACTACATCGACCTCGCACGAGACGCCAGAACCCCGGACCCCTACGTCTGGCGACTCCCGAACCCGTACGACGCCCGCTGGCGCCGCTGGGCCAAACGCAGCCGCGCAGCCGGCCGATATCTCCCGGTCCCACGCGAGGAGGAATGCTGGCAGGCCCCGGCCCGCACCCAGCCGCCGCCTACCTGGCAGACCGACGACGACGTGGTACGGCCGTACATCCTCAGACCCTGATGCTCCGGCGACCGTCAACCACAGGATGCCGGTGCCGGTGCAGTTCGTGCCGGTCGGGGCTGCCGGGGTCCCGTGACAGATACCGCGTCCGTCGGCGGCATCCCTGCGGACTGCCGCCGACGGGCTCTTCAGCGTCCGCCTCTCGCCGGCCCTTTCGAGCCGGCGTACTGGGAGAAGTAATCCGCTCGTGGGACAACATCTTTCGGCAGCGCGGGAAGTGACCCCGTGCCGCTGCCGTTGCCGGAGCCAGGGGCGGAGGCGCCGGGCCCGCGGAGGTAGTCCGACGGGACGCTCGGCAATGGAGAAGGAGAGGGAGGCGTGCTGTTGTCCCAGCTGCCGTGAAAATCGAAGGAGGTAATGCCAGGCAGGGCAGTACCGCCCGTGGCGGCAGCTACCAAAGCAGGGGAACCGAGGGGTCCGGCCGAGTCCTCCAGGGCGCGCAGGCCACCAGTTGCGTACTCCGCGAGGGACGGCTGAGTATGAGACTCCCACGCCTGCTGCGCCGGAACCGCCGCAGCAGGCGACCCGGCGGCCTCCTGTGGCAATTCTTCCACCGGAGCACTCACGCCAGCGCCCGCCACCTCCTGGTCCTGCCGGGGCACCCTCCCCTCTTCCAGCTTCGCCCGCTCCTTGGGGGTCAAACCCACACGAGCACCCGCCTTCAAGGCGAGATCCACCCGCCACTTTTCCCAGCCATACATCTCCCCATCCTTCACCCAATTCTTGAGTGTTTTGCGCGGGATTTCCATAAGTCGCGCATACTCTTCCAGTGATTCATTTTGACCAAAAAATCCATCTACATAGCCCTTCCTCTCGCTATCTCCATATTCCCTGTTTTCGCGCGTCTTAAGCCGCTTCGCCCTGCATTTATCCACCGACTCCTGTGACAGGCCATATTTAATTGCATTCTTGGCCCAATTCTGGATGGTCCTTTCAGTGATGGGATCGGACCATGCACGACCGAAATCGACCAACGTGCGCTCCTCCCAGTCCTCCATCCACGCCTCGAGGATCTCCCTGATCTGCTCTGGACTTTTTCTCTTGTTGAGCGGACGACTCTGGACATCAAGGTCTACACCATACTTCTTCGCTTCTACTACCCATTCACAGAAAACTGAGGACGCCAGTCCTTTTTCTTTGGCGAATTTATCCCGGCCACCTTTGCCGCTTTCATAGTACTCCTTGAACTCCTCCAGATGGGCACGCTTTTCTTCATCGATATAAAAATCATTAACCTCAATGTCCACACCATACTTCTCCGATTCGGCCACCCATTTGCCGAAAGTATTGGGCAACAGCCCCTTTTCTTCGGCGAAATCTTTCCGGGTGCCTTCGCCGCTTTCATAGAACTCCTTGAACTCCTCCAGATAGGCGCGCTTTTCTTCATCGGTATGACGATTACGAAGCTCAATGTCCACACCATACTTCTCCGATTCGGCCACCCATTTGCCGAAAGTATTGGGCAACAGCCCCTTTTCTTTGGCGAATTTATCCAGGCTGCCTTTGCCGCTTTCATAGAACTTCTTGAACTCCTCCAGATGGGCAGTCTTTTCTTCACGGGAATATCTCATTCTTCTCTCCTTGTCGGCTCGTGACTTCAACGGGAAGGCGCCAGGTCTGGTTCACCGGGAGGCCGGGGCGGGGACGACGTCAGCGTCCCGTGACAGATACCGCGTCCGTCGGCGGCACATCCCTGCGGACTGCCGCCGACGGGCTCTTCAGCGTCCGCCTCTCGCCGGCCCCTTCGAGCCGGCGGGCCCGTAGAAGTAATCCTGTCGTGGGACAACATCTTTCGGCAGCGCGGGAAGTGGCCCCGTGACGTGGCCGTTGTCGGAGCCAGGGGCGGAGGCGCCGGGCCCGCGGAGGTAGTCCGACGGGACGCTCGGCAATGGAGAAGGAGAGGGAGGCGCGCTGTCGCCCCAGCTGCCGTGAAAATCGAAGGAGGTAATGCCAGGCAGGGCAGTACCGCCCGTGGCGGCAGCTACCAAAGCAGGGGAACCGAGGGGTCCGGCCGGGTCCTCCAGGGCGCGCAGGCCACCAGTTGCGTACTCCGCGAGGGACGGCTGAGTATGGGATTCCCACGCCTGCTGCGGCGGAACCGCTTCAGCAGGCGACCCGGCGGCCTCCTGTGGCATTTCTTCCACCGGAGCACTCACACCGGTGCCCGCCACCTCCTGGTCCTGCCGGGGCCCCCTCCCCTCGTCCAGCATCGCCCGCTCCTTCGAGGTCAAACCCCCACGACTACCCGCCTTCAAGGCGAGATCCACCCGCCACTTTTCCCAGCCATACATCTCCCCATTCTTCACCCAATTCTTGAGTGTTTTACGCGGGATGTCCTTAAGTCGCGCATACTCTTCCAGCGATTCACTTTGACCAAAAAACCCATCTACATATCTCTTCTTCTCGCCATCCAAATATTCCCTGTCGTCGCGCGTCTTAAGCCGCTTCTTCCGGCAACTATCCACTGCCCGCTGCGACAGGCCATATTTACTTGCATTCGTGGCCCAATTCTGGATGGTCCTTTCAGTGATGGGATCGGGATCGGGATCGGACCATGCACGACCGAAATCGACCAACGTGCGCTCCTCCGAGTCCTCCATCCACGCCTCGAGGATATGCCTGATCTGCTCTGGACTTTTTCTCTTGTTGAGCTGACGATTCTGGACCTCAAGGTCTACACCATACTTCTTCGCTTCCGCTACCCATCCACAGAAAACTGAGCGCGCCAGTCCATTTTCTTTGGCGAATTTACCCTGGCCACCTTTGCCGCTTGCATGGAACTCCTTGAACTGCTTCAGATAGGCAGTCTTTTCTTCATCGGTATAATGATTACGAACCTCAATATCAAGTTCCACACCATACTTCTCCGATTCAGCTACCCATCCTTGGAGAGTATTGGGCGCCAGTCCATTTTCTTTGGCGAATTTACCCTGGCCACCTTTGCCGCTTGCATGGAACTCCTTGAACTGCTTCAGATAGGCAGTCTTTTCTTCACTGGAATATTTCATTTTCTCTCCTTGTCGGCTCGTGACTTCAACGGGAAGGCGCCGGGTCTGGTTCACCGGGAGGCCGGGGCGGGGACGACGTCGGCGTCGTGACGGGCAGCGAGGCCGGAGGACCCACGACGACGTGGTACGGCCGCACGCCCTCAGACCTTGATGCTCCGGCGGACGCGGGCGATCACCTGCTGGGCGTCGGCGCCGAAGACGGCCGACTCCGCGAGGGTGTCCCAGACCCGACGGTAGAGAGCGATCGTTTCGGCGTCGTCGAGCCAGAGTTCGGCGTGCCAGTTCTCGACGATGGCCAAGCGATCGTCGAGGATCCAGAATCCATTGCCCGGTGGCAGCCGCAGCTCCGCGTCCAAGGGGACAATGCCCAGGTGGACGGTGTCCATACCTACCACGCCGAGGAGTCGATCCAGTTGCGCCGCCAGCACTTTGGGCGGACACACTTGGGTCCGTAGCACGCCCTCCCACATGAGTACCTGCAATTGCTTACCTGGCTGGTAGAGCCATTCCTGCCGCTTCATGCGGGCTCGCACCGCGGCCTCGGCGTCCCGTGGAGAGCGCCGGAAATCCGCCAGGTTCTCGAAGAGGCTCCGCGCATAGTCAGCGGTCTGAAGCATGCCGTTGACGACGCTGTTGTCCCACGCGTAGACGGTCCGGGAATCGCCGATGATGGTGTTCCACATCTCCTGCACAGGGGCATGCCCTGCCACCAACTGGCGCCGCCAGGACCGGATGTGGCTCTCAAAACCCTTCAGACGGGCACACAGTTCCGCGGAGACGGCAGGCTGCCCAACAGCCTCGGCCCACGCCCTGAGGTCGGCGTCCGTGGGCGTCTGCCTGCCGTTCTCCAGTTTGCTGACCTTGGACTGCGGCCACCCCAGGCGCTGGGCCAGTTCGGTACCGGTGAGTTGGCCGTGAGGACTCTCGACACGTAGTTCCCTGAGCCTTCGGCCCAGTTCCTCACGCGCTCTCTGATAGTCCGTACTCACCGGTGCCCATTCTGACTCCTACGCTTCGCTGCCCATCTCCGCCGTGAACTGCTTCCACGGTACGGCGTGATGCCAAGCAGCATCCCGGATCATGGCGCAGCGCACCACCTCTGCCGGCTCCGTGATGAGGTCCACGTGCGTGAGCTGATCGTCGTCGTCGAACTGAAGGAGCGCGATGAGCCGGCTGTCGAACAGCCAGAAGTCCTCAGCCGGGAGACGGAGTCGATCCGCGTCGGCACGCCACATGTTGCGGATGTCCTCGCCCATTCGGCTGTTCCGCTTGGCGTTGTCGAGAAGGTAGAGCTGGCCCGCGGTCGGCGGCTGGTCCACGATGCGCACCCGCTCGACGCGCTTGCCCTGGCCTGTCTGCTCGCGGATGGTCTGGCAGTACGGGTGGTCGAATGTCCAATCCGCCTCACCGGTCGCGACGAACTGGCGGTAGGTGTCGGTTACTTCGTCACTCGCATACCGGCAACGTGTCTCCAGCCGCCATGCGGTGTGCTCGAACTTGCTGAACAGGCCGTTGAACTCATCCAGACCGATCGTCCGTACCTGCCGTGTCCGCTCCTTCGGAGTCCAGTCCACCAGGAGCTCACGTGGGACAACGATCGCGACCTCTCCCTTCGAGAGATGCTGGAGCTGTGACATGTCCTCCGAGTCGGCGAGCGGAGGGCCGTGCACGATCACCTCTCCGCTGTCCAAGTCCTCGTGTACAGACGGGCATCCGCCGTCACCACTCCCAGTCCCGTTGAACCGCAACCTGCGCGCCATGTACGACAACCCCCTGGGTCTTGACGATGTTCGCGCCCCCAGCATGTCGGTGCCTCTGAGTGAAAGTCCATGCATCCAGAGTGACCAGGGAAGAATAGTCGAGAATATTCCACTCCGTGCTTTCCTCCCCCCGCCTACGGTCATCACCCGAAGCCGAACCACTCGGCGAGACCCCGGGGAGACCGTGACAGCCATGGCGAACACGCAGCAGACACACCCGCAGCAGAAGCGCTCGCCACAGCTCCCCCGTGGCTTCGACGCCTGGCTGTTGGACTGCGTACCCGTCCCCGGCTGTTCCGTGTGCGGCGCGAACTGGCGGCAACTCCTCGCCCGCAAGCAGACCGGTGACCTCACGCAGGCCGCACGCCACGCCACCGAGATCCGGGACCACACCTCGGGCGTGCACGAACAGCCATAGACCTGGCGGATCGGATCGCCCACCTCCCCTCATGAACTCCTCCCCTCATGAACTCCTCCCCTCATGGACTCCCGTCTGTCACAGGCGGCGGCGGTCGGTCACGGCCGCGTCAGCAGAGCAGGAAGGCACAGCGATGGTGAACGGAACCGACCTGTACGCGCTCGACATCGGCGGAGCCTCGTTCGTGAAGGCTTGCGGCGGCCCCTGCACCGAAGGGTGCGTGACGCCGGCCCGGATCGGCGAGGACGTCTGGGCCCTCGGCGACAGCAAGCGGCCTCAGGCCCAGCCGTTGAGGTTCACCACGGCGGAACTGGACGCGGCCGGAATCGACCCGGCGCGGTTCGGCCCGCACGTCGTCTGACCCGACCCCGCCCCAGCTGGTCCTGGCACGCCCTCGGCAGGCCAGGACCGGCCGGCTCTCCGATCCGCCGACACCCCGAACTGGACGCCCCGTGCACCACCACGGCTACCTGTGGACCGGCCCGAAGGCCCGCTTCGACCAGGAAGCGCTGCGCCGCCCGCCCCATCCCGAACCGCCGCCCGCCGGAAGCAGACCCGAGCTGATCCAGCGGTACCGCGAGGTGGCCACGGAGTTCCCCAGGTCGGACCTGCCGCCGCTGGAGACGGCCCACTGGCTGGTCAAACCCGGTTCTCTGGTGCGGGGCACCTGGCCGGAACCCGCTGCGGCGGCCGGGTGGCTGCATGAGCGGCTGGCCGAGTACGCGTCCCGGTTCGCCTCCGAGGCCCAGGGCGACGACGGACACCGCGCCTTCCTCGTCAGCTCCGCTCGTGAGCAGCTGGCCTCGGGCGGCGACGTGTCGCTCGGCTTCTACCTCGAACGTCCCCCGTATCTTTCCCTGGCCCTGGTCAGCTGCTCCCCGAATCGCGCCCGACCCGAACTCCCGTGCCCGCTGGGCGAGTAGTCCCCCATACCCATCGGCTGGTAGCACCCGTACCCGTCAACGCGTAGCCCCCATACGCGTCGGCCGCCTGGCCCCCGTACCCGGCGGCGCGTAGCGTGCCCGTCGGGTACGTAGCCCCCATACCCGTCGGCCGCGCGGTCAGTCCCGCCGCCGCAACCGCCGCAGCCACAGCAGCGCCCCCACGGCCAGTGCGACCACCGCCGCGACCTTCAGGCCGGAACTCGTGCTCAGGCCGGCGCCCGTGTTGTCGGACGAGGCGTTCCCGGTGCTGGAGGGCGAGGCGGACCCGCCCCCGGCCGGTGCGGGCGCGTCCTGCGCCGTCACCTCGCTCTGCTCGCCCTCGCTGCCGTACAGGAGCTTGGTCCCGTCGACGGAGTACGTCACGGATTCCCCCTGGCGCTGCAACGGCACGTCGAGCCGCTGCCGGCGCTTGATGCCGCCGTCCTTCCAGTCGTACAGGATCCCGCCGAGGTAGCCGCGCACCGCGAGTTGCGTGCCGTCCGGGGAGAACGCGGCGTCGGTCGCCCACAGGTCGACGGGCGCGACCGGCTTGAAGACGTTGCTGCCGGACGTCGACAGCTGCGCCGGGCCCTCGTACAGGTGCCCGCCGTCCTCCTTCTTGTCGATGATGTAGACCCGCCCCGTCTTGGGGTGCACGACCAGCGACTCGGCGTTGCGGGCGCCGTCGGAGTACTTCACCACGTACTGCGTGGCGCGGATCGTCTGATCCTTGAGCACCTTGGGCTCGGGCAGCCGGTAGATCCAGACGTAGGGCCAGCTGCCGTCGAGGTTGTCGCCGATGTCACCGACGTAGATCTGGTTGCCGGGTCCGATGGAGATCGCCTCGACGTCGCGCGGGGAGCCGATGCCGCTCAGGGTCACCGTGGCGACGGTCTGCCCGGTGGCGCTGTCCACGGCGTAGATGTACGGCCCGTCGTCGCTGTCGTTGTGCGTCCAGTAGATGCCGGGGTGCAGGCGGGAGGCGGCGAGGCCGCTGGACTCGGTGATCCGCGGGTCCTTGATGGTGAAGCCGTGGTCGCCGTCGGCCGCGGCGGCGGGCGGCGCCACGAGGGCACCCGTGAGCAGGGCCCCGGCGATGAGGGCCAACGAGAGACGCATGCGCCAAGCCTGCCATCCCGCCGCGGGGTCGGCCCGACGTGGTGGGCCTCACACCCCGCCGGGCGCCGTGATCGACCATCATGAGCGGATGCTCAGGCTCATGCCCGTCGGTGATTCCACCACGATCGGAAGCGCGGGCGATCACACATGGCGGTACCGGCTCTGGCAGCACCTGTGCGCGACCTACGGCGGCCCGTTCACCCTGGTCGGCCCGCGCGAGACGCTCTACGACAAGGCGGCGGACGCGCCGGTCTCCCTCGCCTACGCCGACCCCGGCTTCCCGCGCGGCCACCTGGCCGGCTGGGGCGAGGGCTTCCTGCATATGGCCCCGCTGATCGGCGAGGCGATACGGGACCGGCGGCCGGACATACTCCTGGTGTCGCTCGGCCTGATCGACCTCGGCTTCTACACGGACGCCGAGCAGACGGACCGCAACGCCCGCGCCTTCATCAGCGCCGCGCGCGAGGCCGACCCGCGCATCCGCATGGTGCTGCTGCCGGTCGTCCCCAACATCCGCGCGCAGGCGGACGCCCTCTTCGGGGACGAGGTGGCCCACTTCAACGTCCTGCTGGCGAAGACGGTCGCCGACCTCGACCGGCCCGGCTCCCCGCTGCTGCTGGCCGAGCCGCCGCCGTCGTTCGACATCGACTCCGACACCTACGACGGCACCCATCCGAGCCCCGACGGCGAGCGCAAGATCGCGTCGGCGTTCGCGGAGGCGATGTGGCTGGGGTGGGGGGTGGGTGAGCGGTACGCGGGGGCATGAGCCCGAACCCCGGCCCCGACCCCGACCCCGACCACAGCCCTGACCACAGCCCCGACCACGGCCACAGCCCCGACCGCGGTGGACACGGGTCGACCCCGCCCCGGCGTGGCACCGGGACGGGGTCGGGGTCGGGGCCGTGGTCGGCGGGGTCGAACCGACGGCTCGTCAGTTCTGCGCGGTGCCGGGCCGCGGGCGCACCCGGACCTTGTGGACGGTGACGTCCGAGGCGTCGACCAGCGCCACGCGGTGGTTGTACTGGATCGTGTAGAGCTTTCCGGCGCCCTTCACCAGGACGTCGCCGGTCTTGAAGAAGTCGTCCGTGGAGACCGGCTCCTGGGTGGCGACGTACGCCTGGCCCGCGGGGATCGAGTACGCGCTCAGCGGGGCCTCGGTGGAGGGCTTCAGGTCCGCCGGGTACTCGGACGGCTGCGGGTAGCCCGAGCCGTACACGTCCACCGCGGAGTCACCCGCCGCGCCGACCACCTTCACGCCCGTCGCCGGCGAGGTGTTGACGCCGCCCGGGTTGTAGAACCACACCTTGGCACCCGCGTACCAGATGGCCGTCCAGTCGCCGCTCACGTCCGCGACCACGAACTGCTGGCCCTGGGAGACGGTGCTGCCCCAGTCGCTGATCTCGTCCGTGCCCTTGGCGTCGGCCTTGTGCAGGCCGGGGTCGGTGAACAGCGGCGCGTCCGTGCTCGGTTCGGTGCGTACGTACAGGAAGTTCGACGGCTCGGTCTGATCGGTGCACTCGGTGATCTCACCGGTCGGGTCGTCGTACGGGCAGACCTTGGTGGTCTGCTTGTTGGCGGCGAACTCGGGGTTGATCGTCACGGCGGTGCCGACCTGGCCGACCCCGTGCGGGGTGTCGTCGACGGGGGCGTCGACCATGGCCATGAAGGTGTTCCAGTCCCAGTACGGACCCGGGTCCCAGTGCATGCCGGCGACGTAGTCGTCCAGCGGGCCGGGCACGTTGTCGTGGCCGATGACGTGCTCGCGGTCCAGCGGGATGTCGTACTTGGCGGCGAGGTACTTCACCAGGTCGGCCGTGTCCTGGTACACGCTCTGGGTGTACCAGGTGGCACCGTGGGCGGCGAAGCCCTCGTGCTCGATGCCGATGGAGTGCATGTTGAACCAGTAGTTGCCCGCGTGGAGGGCGACGTTCTGGTTGGGCACCATCTGGGTGACCCTGCCGTCGGCGGCCATGATGTAGTTCGCCGCGTCACCGTTGCCCGCCTTCTGGAAGGCGCTGACCGCGGCGTCGTAGGACGACTCCGTGTCGTGGATGACGATGTACTTGACGTCCAGGTCGTCGGCGGGACGGTTCGCCACCTGGTAGTTCGACGGGTCCGCCGGCAGGAACGTGCACGGCAGGTCGGGCGGGCACTCGGCCTGCGGGGTGGTCGACGTGGTGTTCAGTTTCAGCCCTTGCAGCTGACCCGGGCTGGGCTTCAGGGACGGATCGGAGTCCAGGCTGACCCGGTCGCCCTCCGCGGTCGTCCGCTTGGCGCCCTTCTTCATCTGCGCGAACACCCGGTCGGCGAACGCACCGGCCACCGCCTGGTCCGAGGAGCCGCTGTAGCGGGCGACCGCGCCGTACCAGGCGGCCGGGTCCGACGACGTCTCCCCGGTCAACTCCTTCTGGTACGAGGCGAGCAGCGCCGCGCCGCCGAGGATGTTCGTCCGGGAGTCCTTCCGGACCTCCTCGGGCGAGACGTCGAGGAGCTTCGCCGCCTTCGTCAGGGTGTGCATGGCCGGGTCCGAGGCGATGTCGCTGAGTCCGGCGCGCCCGGCCTCACCCGCACCGCCGCCCGCCAGCATCTTGGCCGTCACGTCGGTGAGGCTCATGGGCCCGTATCCACCGGAGGTGTTGTACTGCCCCTTGTGCTCGTCCCACTGGGACTCGGCGTAGGCCACGCCGAGCAGGACCGACTCGGGGACCTTGAATTTCGACGCGGCGTCGGCGTAATCGGCTTGTTGGCCGGAATCACCCGAATCGCCGGGACCGGCCGCCTGGGCTATGGCGGGCAGGGCGAAGCCGGCCGCAGCCACCGCGACGACGGCTGCGAGCAGCTTCTTTCGCGACTTCCTTTTATGCAAGAAAATTTCCCCTTCATGACTGAGCGTCAATGGGTCCGGAACGTCTCACACCGCCCTGCGAGAACACGCCCAGCACAGCGGAATTGATTAGACACCACTGGCCTCACAACGGGTCAACTGCCCCTTGGGTTCAGGTCTCCCGGGAATCCACATCGTTACTCGCACGTCGGGGAATGGGGCCGCCCAGCCCGCATGCAGCAACAGCGCGAGAAATCTGCGTGGCTGGTGAAAAGATCCCGACAGGTTCTTCGCACGAAGGTCTGACGAAGACCACAAGAACGTAAACTCACCCACCCCCGATCTTCACAAAAGACCCGCAATTCACCCCGTGTCCGCCCCCGCCGTCCGCATTCACGGACGACGGACGCCGACCATCGGATTCCCGCGCACCCTCACCACGGACGAATTCCCCCGCGACGCCCGCGACCGGCACCACCGTCCCTGACGTTTCGGCGGAGCACCCGCTTCCGCCCGCCTCCATGCGCTCCTCCATGCGCTTGCGTAGAGCGCACTCGAAGTCGTTGGCTTGGGTCCCATGGAGTACACGCAGCTCGGACGCACCGGACTCAAGGTCAGCCGACTCGTCCTCGGCACCATGAACTTCGGCCCGCTCACCAATGAAGCCGACAGTCACGCGATCATGGACGCGGCGCTGGACGCGGGCATCAACTTCTTCGACACCGCGAACGTCTACGGGTGGGGCGAGAACAAGGGCCGCACCGAGGAGATCATCGGCACTTGGTTCGCGAAGGGCGGCGAGCGGCGCGACAAGGTGGTGCTCGCCACCAAGGTGAACGGCAACATGGCCGGCGACGGCCCGGCCTGGCCCAACCACGACAAGCTCTCCGCGGTGAACATCCGGCGGGCGGTGGACGCCAGCCTGAAGCGGTTGCAGACCGACTACATCGACCTGTACCAGTTCCACCACATCGACCGGAACACCCCGTTCGAGGAGATCTGGCAGGCGATCGACGTCCTCGTCCAGCAGGGCAAGATCCTCTACGCCGGATCCAGCAACTTCCCCGGCTACAAGATCGCCCAGGCCAACGAGATCGCCGAGCGGCGGGGCGGAACCATCGGGCTGGTCAGCGAGCAGTGCCTGTACAACCTCGCCGAGCGACGCGCCGAGATGGAGGTCATTCCGGCCGCACGGGAGTACGGCCTGGGTGTCATCCCGTGGTCGCCGCTCCAGGGCGGGCTGCTCGGCGGTGTGATCAAGAAGGAGGTCGAGGGCGGCAGGCGGGCCAGTGGACGCTCCGCGGACGCCCTCGCCAACACGGCCGTACGCGCGCAGATCCAGGCGTACGAGGACCTGCTCGACAAGCACGGCGTCGACCCGGGCGAGGCGGCGCTCGCCTGGCTGCTCACCCGGCCCGGCGTGACCGGCCCGATCGTCGGCCCGCGCACCGCGGGGCAGCTGGAGTCGGCCCTGCGCGCCCTGGAGCTGGAGCTGTCCCAGGAACTGCTGGACGGACTCGAAGAGATCTTCCCCGGCCCGGGTCCGTCCCCGGAGGCATTCGCCTGGTGATCGGTCCCCGCGCCGACGGCACGGGATGACGGGCGCCTGACCGTTCGACGCCTGGTCCCCGCCACCGGCCCGGGACGGAGTCCGGCGCCGAGTCGGAGAACAGTACGCGGCCGGCCGCAGCTCGCGGTCGGCCGCGTCACGGTGGCGGGCCGCGTCACCGTGACGGGCCGCGTCGTGGCGACGGGCCGCGTCGTGGCGGCGGGCTACCTGCCGAGGGCCGCCGCCAGCGCCACCACCACGAATATCAGCACGAGCGCACCGGCCATGATCCGGTTCCGGGTTTTCGGGTCCACGCGGTCGAGGTTAACCGGCCCCGCCGAGCGCCCAGCGGGCGACCGTCTCGTAGCGGGGCTGTTCGCCAGGGACGCCGGACCTCGGCAGGTTGCTGCGGACCAGGACGAGGTCGGCCACCGTCCAGGTGCGGCTCGTGAAGGCGGCGAGCGACTCCAGGTACGACTGGACGTCCACATCCGCCCGGTCCCGGGCGCGGGCCAGCGTCAGATGGGCCCGGTAGCGCCGGTGCTCCGCCATCGGCACGCCCGCCCTGCGCGCCGCCGCCTCCGCCCGCTCGGCCAGCAGCCGCAGCGCCGCCAGGTCGCCCCGTACCCCGGTCCACAGGGCCCGCCCGCCGCCGAACTGCCCGCCGCCCGAGAGGGCGAGCGGAAAGGGGGCCCCACGGCGGGCCGCGCGGGCCAGGCGGGCCGAGAGGTCCGGTACGAGCGTGTCGTCGACCTCGCCGTAGAAGGCGAGGGTGAGGTGCCAGCCGGGCCGGCCGGTCCAGCGCAGCGCGTCCGCGCCGGGCAGCCCGCGCAACCCGTCGGCCGCAGCGGCCAGTTCACCGGCGACGTCCTGAGGGGGCAGCACGGCGGCGAAGAGTCTCATGGCCTCACCCTCCCAGACGGGTGGGCCGGGGCATCATGGCGGCCATGGAGCAGAGCGAGAAGATCACGATCAGGGCCGGAAAGCCCGCCGACGTCCCGTTGATCCTCGGCATGTTCGACAGCGGCGTGGCCTGGCTGGCCGCCCGGGGCCGCACCGCGCAGTGGGGGCGGACCCCTTGGTCGGCGGACCCCCGGTCGGTGGCGTTGGTCGAGCGGTACGTCACCGAGGGCGCTCCGTTCATCGCCGAGTACGAGGGGGTCCCGGCGGCCACGCTCACCCTCACCGACGCGCCCGGACCGTATGTCCGGCCCGCGGACGAACCCGAGCGCTACATCCACCTCCTGGCCTCCGACCGCCGTTTCCAGGGCCTCGGCGTCGGGTCCGCCCTGCTGGCGCACGCGGCGGCGGAGACCCGCAGCGGCGGGGTGTCACTGCTCCGGGTGGACTGCTACGCGGGCGGCGACCGCAAGCTGGTCGCCTACTACGAGCGCAACGGCTTCACGCCGACCGAGTCCTTCACGGTCGGCCGGGACGCCTGGCCGGGGCAGACCGAGGCGGCCTGGCCGGGGCAGGTGCTGGCCCGCAGGGTGGGAACGGCGGGCGGCGAGGCATGAACCCGCAGCACATCAGCGGCGGACGGCAGGCAGGGTCCGGAGGACCTGAGCGGCGGACGGCAGGCAGGGTCCGGAGGACCTGAGCGGCGGACGGCAGGCAGGGCCGGAGGTCCTGAGCGGCCATGAGCCGGCCGGGCCGGGGCGGGCCCCGGCCCGGCTCGTCCCGGGCGGGGGATCAGGCCGCCGGTGACAGCTCCGGCTCGGCCTCCGGCTCGGGCCGGACGAACCGCACGTGCGGGTGGCCGTGGTTCCAGCCCACCGACAGGCGCAGCCCGCCCATGCGGACCAGGACCAGTCCGATGGCGGCGGCCGACAGCGTCGAGACGACACCGCCGAAGAGGAAGCCGATCCGCGGGCCGTAGGCGTCGGTGATCCAGCCGACGATCGGGGCGCCCAGCGGCGTACCGCCCATGAAGACCATCATGAACAGGGCCATCACCCGGCCGCGCATCGCCGGATCGGTGGCCATCTGGACCGAGGTGTTCGCGGTGACGTTGATGGTCATGCCGAAGATCCCGATCGGGACCATGAGCAGCGCGAACAGCCAGTACGACGGGGCGAGCGCGGCCACCGTCTCCAGGACGCCGAAGGCCACCGCGGCGGCGATCAGCAGCCGCAGCCGGGCGGTGCCCCGGCGGGCGGCGAGCAGCGCGCCGGCCACCGAGCCGACCGCCATCAGCGTGTTGAGGAGGCTGTAGCCGCCGGCGCCGGCGTGGAAGACGTCGTCCGCGTAGGCCGAGAGCCAGACCGGGAAGTTGAAGCCGAAGGTGCCGATGAAGCCGACCAGGACGATCGGCCAGATCAGCTCGGGGCGGCCGGCGACATGCCGCAGGCCCTCCCGCAGCTGGCCCTTGCCCCGCGGGGTCCGCCGGCCGACGTGCAGTTCACGGCCGCGCATCAGCAGCAGCCCGGCGACGGGGGCGACGAAGGACAGGCCGTTGAAGAGGAACGCCCAGCCGGTGCCGACACCGGTGATGAGGACGCCCGCGACGGCGGGGCCGACCAGCCGGGCCGACTGGAAGTTCGCGGAGTTCAGGCTGACCGCGTTCTGCAACTGGTCCGGGCCGACCATCTCGGAGACGAAGGACTGCCGGGCCGGGTTGTCGACGACCGTGGCGAGGCCGGTGGCGAAGGCGGCCACGTAGACCTGCCACACCTGCACGTGACCGGAGAGGGTCAGCACGGCGAGGGCGAGACCGGCGAGGCCCATCCAGGTCTGGGTGACGAGGAGGACGGGCCGCTTGGGCAGGCGGTCGACGAGGACGCCGCCGTAGAGACCGAACAGCAGCATCGGCAGGAACTGGAGGGCCGTGGTGACGCCGACGGCGGTGGAGGAGCCGGTGATGCTGAGCACCAGCCAGTCCTGGGCGATGCGCTGCATCCAGGTGCCGGTGTTGGATATGACCTGGCCGGCGAAGAAGAAGCGATAGTTCCTGACTCTGAGTGAGCTGAACATCGAGGACCGGCGGGCGGTGCCGCCGGCGGTGGAAGTGATAGGTGCGGGGGCGGAAGCTGCTCCGGGTCCCGAACTCAAAGGTGTCCCCTCCTTGCGACGAGCGATGCGCTGGTGCGCGGCACGTGGTTACAGGTTTGCGAGCTTCTCCAGTACGGGGGCGGCTGCGCGGACTTTCGCCCACTCGTCCTCGTCGAGGCCGTCGGCCAGTCCGGCCAGGAAGGCGTTGCGCTTGCGGCGGCTTTCCTCCAACATCACCTCGGCCTGCTCGGTCCTGGTGACGACCTTCTGGCGCCGGTCCTCGGGATGCGGCTCCAGCCGGACCAGTCCCTTGGCTTCCAGCAGGGCCACGATGCGGGTCATCGAGGGCGGCTGGACGTGCTCCTTGCGGGCGAGTTCACCCGGGGTCGCCTTGCCGCAGGTGGACAGGGTGCCGAGCACCGACATCTCGGTGGGGCTCAGCGACTCGTCGACCCGCTGGTGCTTGAGCCGACGGGACAGCCGCATCACGGCGGAGCGGAGAGAGTTCACGGCGGCAACGTCGTCGCCATGGGTGAGGTCCGGCATGTTCTTTAGAGTAACTCATTACCCTGACTAAAGACCACCGCCCGCGCACAGGATGCCCGTGACTCCGGCCACTCATTCCAGACATCACTCATATGGGTGATGTGGATGCGGAACGTGACACCCCGCGCGCACGGCTGCCGCGACCCTCGACTGCATGGGGACCAGCGTGCTCAGCCTGCGGATAGACCACGACCTGCTGGAACGGCTCCGTCACCACGCCGCCAGGAGGGGAATGAGCGTCCAGGACTATGTGATCGGGACGCTCATCCGGGACGACTTCGACGAGCGGTTCCAGACCGCCGTCGAGGAGACGGAGAAGTTCTACGGGGTCACCTGAGCCCGGACCGCGCCCGAGACGGGACCGCCCGACACCGGGCCGCCCGAGCCGGGACCGCGTGCGGCGGCCGGCTCAGCTCAGGTCAGGTCAGGCCGAGCGCCGGCATCAGGTAGG
This sequence comes from Streptomyces sp. NPDC001270, assembly GCF_042896695.1. Classification (NCBI taxonomy): domain Bacteria; kingdom Bacillati; phylum Actinomycetota; class Actinomycetes; order Kitasatosporales; family Streptomycetaceae; genus Streptomyces; species Streptomyces sp. NPDC001270. Next base: position 144,331 of record NZ_JBIAXM010000006.1, read on the forward strand.
AGAAGGCGAAGACCACCGAGACGACGTACATCGGTACGGGGATCTCCCGGCCGCGGCCGGCCGCGAGGCGCAGCACCACGAAGGTGAGGAAGCCCATGCCGATGCCGTTGGTGATCGAGTACGTGAACGGCATCATCAGCATGGTGACGAAGGCCGGGATCGCGATGGTGTGATCGGCCCAGTCGATCTCCTTGACCGAGCCCGACAGGATGAGGAAGCCGACCGCGAGCAGCGCGGGCGTGGCCGCCTGGGACGGCACCATCGTGGCGACCGGCGTCAGGAACAGGGCGAGCGCGAACAGCACGCCGGTGACGACGTTGGCGAAGCCGGTGCGCGCCCCCTCGCCGACCCCCGCCGTGGACTCGACGAAGCAGGTGGTGGCCGAGGAGGAGCTGGCCCCGCCGACGGCCACGGCGATGCCGTCCACGAAGAGGACCTTGTTGATGCCGGGCAGCTGGCCCTGGGCGTCGGTCAGCTTGGCCTCGTCGCCGACGCCCATGATCGTGCCCATGGCGTCGAAGAAGCAGGACAGCAGGACGGTGAAGACGAAGAGGACGCCCGTCAGGACGCCGACCTTGCCGAACCCGCCGAACAGGCTGACCTTGCCGAGCAGCCCGAAGTCCGGGGTGGAGACCGGGTTGCCCGGCCACTTCGGGGTGGTCAGGCCCCAGGAGGGCACCTTGGCGACGGCGTTGATGATCAGCGCGAGCACGGTCATCGAGACGATGGAGATGAGGATCGCGCCGGACACCTTGCGCACGATCAGCGCCAGGGTGAGCAGCGAGCCGAGCACGAAGACCAGGACCGGCCAGCCGTTGAGGTGCCCGTCCCCGCCGAGCTGGAGCGGGACGGTGGTCTGCGCGACGTCCGGGATGCGGCTGACGAAGCCGGAGTCGATGAGCCCGATCAGCATGATGAACAGGCCGATGCCGATGGAGATGGCCTTGCGCAGGCCGTAGGGCACGGCGTTCATCACGCGTTCGCGCAGGCCGGTGGCGACGAGCAGCATGACGACGAAACCGGCGAGGACGACCATGCCCATGGCGTCCGGCCAGGACATCCGGGGCGCGAGCTGGAGCGCGACGACGGAGTTCACGCCGAGGCCGGCGGCGAGGGCGATCGGCACGTTGCCGATCACGCCCATCAGCAGGGTGGTGAACGCGGCGGTCACCGCGGTCGCCGTCACCAGCTGGCCGTGATCGAGGTGATGCCCGTACATGTCCTTCGCGCTGCCGAGGATGATCGGGTTCAGCACGATGATGTACGCCATGGCGAAGAACGTGGCGAAGCCGCCCCGGACCTCGCGCGCCAGGCTGCTGCCGCGCTCGGAGATCTTGAAGTACCGGTCGAGGGCGCCGAAGACCGGCGCCCCGCCCGGCTGTTCCGGGGCCGGGACCTTGGCAGCTGCCGAGGTGGACATACGAGACCTCATCACCAACGGACTCCCCCCACCGCGTTGGAGTTTCCTACGAAAAGAAACGGCCAGAGACAAACGGGTTCAGTATGAACGTATGAGGTTCTAGATCGCTATCTTCGCGCGTAGAGTCGTGTGGTGACAGGCCACGGCGGACTGCCCCGCGGGCTGCTCGTAAGCTGTGCGCATGGCCGCTCTCGATTCGGGAACCCCCAAGCACGAGGCACCGGAGCCCCTGGAAGGCCCCGTGGTCGCCACCATCACCGGCGGCACGATCATCTGGTTCGTCCTCTTCCTCGTCCAGCTCCCCTTCTACGGCTGGTTCGCCGACCATGGCCACACCTGGTGGCTGTGGACCTGTCTGACCGGCGGCGGCCTCGGCCTGATCGGCGTCTGGTACGTCCGCAGGCGGGACGCGGCGATCAAGCGGGCGACGGGACAGCAGACGGCGCAGGCGGCCCCCACGGAGTGATCCAGGGGGCGACCCCACGGACGGTTCGCGATGTCCATCCCCGAGGGCCGACCCCGCGAACCGGCCCGACCGACGCGGCCCCGGAGTCCCGCCCCCGGACACCAGCCGCTCAGTGGGTCGCGGGCAGCCAGGCCCCTGCCCCGTACCGCCGTGCCGAGGCCGGATCAGCCCTGCGGTTGACCGTCGGCCCGCACCGCCCGGTCGAACCGGGCCGCCCAGTCGCGGAGCCGGTCGACCAGTTCGGCCGGTTCGAGCACGCGGAACTCGGCGCCGAGAGCGCCCAGGGCCAGGGCCGGCCAGTCCAGCGAATCGGCGGCCATGCGGACCCGGCAGTGTTCGGCGTCCACCTCCTCGACCGTGCCCCACCGCCCGATCCGTTCCCGTACGGTCGCGGCCGGGGCGTACACCAGGGCCGCCACCCGGTACGGGCGCGGCAGGTTGCCGATCCCGGCGCGGACGAACTCCGCGGCGTCGGCGGCGGGCAGGGTGCGCGGGCGGAACGGAGCGCCGGTGCCCTCCGGCCCCGTGAGCCGGTCGACCCGGAAGGTGCGCCAGTCCTGCCGGGTGAGGTCGTACGCGACCAGATACCAGCGGCGCTCCAGGCAGACCAGCCGGTGCGGCTCGACGTGCCGGTCGGTGCGGCGGCCGTCGGCGGCGGTGTGGACGAAGCGCAGCTGTTCGCTGTCCCGGCAGGTCAGCGCGAGTGTGGTGAGCACGCCCGGGTCGACACCCGTCGGGGCCGGGGTGCCCCAGCCGGCGGGTACGGTCATCGCGCGCAGCGCCTCGACCCGGCGGCGCAGCCGGGTGGGCATCACCTGCACCACCTTGGCCAGCACCCGGACCGAGGACTCGGCGATGCCCTCCACCGCGCCCTCCGCGGCGGTGTGCAACCCGACGGCCAGGGCGACCGCCTCGTCGTCGTCGATCACCAGGGGCGGCAGCGCCGCGCCCGCGGCGAGCTGGTAGCCGCCGTCGACGCCGCGCTGCGCCTCCACCGGGTAGCCGAGTTCGCGCAGCCGGTCGATGTCCCGGCGCAGCGTGCGGACCGAGACGGCGAGCCGGTCGGCCAGCTCGGCGCCCGGCCAGTAGCGGTGGGTCTGCAAGAGGGACAGCAGTCGCAGCGTCCGGGTGCTGGTGTTCGCCATGCCTCCGATTCTTTCCGGAATTCAGGACAGAAACTGTCCGCTGTGACTCCTACCGTCGTTGTCGACCGAGGAACACGGGACCAACCGAAGGCGGAAGACCATGGCCGAGACCCTGAACCTGAGCGAGTCGGCGAGCCTCACCGGCGAGCGTGCCGACCTGCTGCGGACGCTGAGCAAGCAACGGCACTTCCTGCGCTTCACCACCCGCGACCTCACCGACGAGCAGGCAGGGCGGCGGACCACCGTCAGCGCGCTGTGCCTGGGCGGCCTGATCAAGCACGTCACCGCGGTGGAGCGGAGCTGGGTGGACTTCATCCTGGACGGCCCGTCGGCCATGCCCGACTTCACCGCCATGACCGAGGCCGACTTCGCCGAGCGGGCCGACGAGTTCCGGCTGCTGCCCGGCGAGACGCTGGCCGGCGTGCTGGCCGGGTACGCGGCCGTGGCCGACCGGACCGACGAACTGATCGCCGCCCTGCCCGACCTGGACGCGACCCAGCCGCTGCCGAAGGCCCCGTGGTTCGAGCCCGGCGTCCGCTGGTCGGCCCGCCAGGTGCTGCTGCACCTCGTCGCCGAGACCGCGCAGCACGCCGGGCACGCCGACATCATTCGCGAGTCCCTGGACGGCGCCAAGTCCATGGGCTGAACGGGGAACGCCGCAAGAATCCAGAAGCCAGGTCACGCCCCGGCGGAGCGCACGAAAGGAAGAAGAGGCCCCTTGGCCACGGCCTCGGGCACGCAGCGGGCCTCGGGAGAACCCGCGGGAGAACCCGCGGGAAGAACTCGCGGGAAGTCACGCCCGCTCCCGGGGCCGCCCCGACCGGCTGCCCGCCCGTCAACCGACCGGCGTACCCCGCCGACCGCCCCCCGGGTCCGATCCCCGGCACCGGCCCCTACTACCACCGCACGACCCGGGTCCTCCCCAGGTCGGATCTTCTGGCCACTCGGCGGGTGAAGCCGCAAAACCGCACGTACCGTCGATTGCATGACGCACATCGACGCGGGCGCCGAACTCGACCCGGTGCACCCGGTACCCGTCCCGTCGACCCCCTCGACCGGTCTGACCACCGCCGAAGTCGCCGAGCGGGTCAGCCGTGGCCAGGTCAACGACGTACCGGTCCGCTCCAGTCGTTCCCTCGCCGAGATCGTCCGCGCGAACGTCTTCACCCGCTTCAACGCGATCATCGGCGTCCTGTGGCTGGTCATGCTGTTCGTCGCCCCGATCCAGGACAGCCTCTTCGGCTTCGTGATCCTGGCCAACACCGGCATCGGCATCATCCAGGAGTGGCGCGCCAAGCAGACCCTCGACTCGCTCGCGGTCGTCGGCGAGGCCCGGCCGACCGTCCGCCGCGACGGCGGCGCCGTCGAGATCAGCACCTCCGAGATCGTCCTCGACGACCTCATCGAGATCGGCCCCGGGGACAAGATCGCCGTCGACGGCGTGTGCGCCGAGGCCGACGGCCTTGAGGTCGACGAGTCCCTGCTCACCGGCGAGGCCGACCCCGTCGTCAAACACCCCGGCGACCGGGTCATGTCCGGCAGCTTCGTCGTCGCCGGCGGCGGCGCCTTCGTCGCCACCAAGGTCGGCCGCGAGGCGTACGCCGCCCAGCTCGCCGAGGAAGCCTCCCGCTTCACCCTCGTCCACTCCGAGCTGCGCACCGGCATCTCGACCATCCTCAAGTACGTCACCTGGATGATGGTCCCGGCCGCCGTCGGCCTGGTGATCACCCAGCTGGTCGTCAAGAACAACAACCTGAAGGACGCCGTCGCCCGCACCGTCGGCGGCATCGTCCCGATGGTCCCTGAGGGCCTGGTCCTGCTCACCTCCGTCGCCTTCGCGATCGGCGTGATCCGACTCGGCCGCAAGCAGTGCCTGGTCCAGGAGCTGCCCGCCATCGAGGGCCTCGCCCGCATCGACACCGTCTGCCTCGACAAGACCGGCACGCTCACCGAGGGCGGCATGGACGTCACCGAGCTGCGCCCGCTCGACGGCAGCGACGAGACGTACGTACGCAAGGTGCTCGGCGCGCTCGGCGAATCGGATCCCCGGCCCAACGCCTCCCTCCAGGCGATCATCGACGCCTACCCGGACAGCGAGGACTGGCGCTGCGTGGAGTCGCTGCCCTTCTCCTCCGCCCGCAAGTACAGCGGCGCCACCTTCAGCGAGGGCGGCGGCGAGAGCAGCACCTGGCTGCTCGGCGCCCCGGACGTGCTGCTCACCGACGGCGACCCGGCGCTGGCCGAGACCGAACGGCTCAACGAGCAGGGCCTGAGGGTGCTGCTGCTCACCCGGGCCGTGCGGGACCTGGACGACACCGACGTCGCCAAGGGCGCCCACGCCGCCGCCCTGGTCGTCCTGGAGCAGCGGCTGCGGCCCGACGCCGCCGACACCCTGGGCTACTTCGCCGACCAGAACGTCCGCGCCAAGGTCATCTCCGGCGACAACGCGGTGTCGGTCGGGGCGGTCGCCGCCAAGCTCGGGCTCAGCGGGGCGGCGGTGGACGCGCGCCGGCTGCCCGCCGAGCGGACCGAGATGGCCGACGCGCTCGACCGGGCGACCGTCTTCGGCCGGGTCACCCCGCAGCAGAAGCGGGACATGGTCGGCGCGCTCCAGTACCACGGGCACACGGTGGCGATGACCGGCGACGGCGTGAACGACGTCCTCGCCCTCAAGGACGCCGACATCGGCGTCGCGATGGGCTCCGGCTCCGAGGCCACCCGCGCGGTCGCCCAGATCGTGCTGCTGAACAACAGCTTCGCCACGCTGCCATCGGTGGTCGCCGAGGGCCGCCGGGTCATCGGCAACATCACCCGGGTGGCGACGCTGTTCCTGGTGAAGACCGTCTACTCGGTCCTGCTGGCGCTGCTGGTGGTGTGCTGGCAGGTCGAGTACCCCTTCCTGCCCCGCCACCTGACCCTGCTGTCCACCCTGACCATCGGCGTCCCGGCCTTCTTCCTGGCGCTCGCCCCCAACAACGAACGGGCCCAGCCCCACTTCGTACGGCGGGTGATGCGCTACTCGATCCCCGGCGGGGTGGTGGCCGGTCTCGCGACCTTCGTGACGTACCTGCTCGCCCGGCACTACTACACCGGTCCGGACGCGCTGCCCGCGCAGACCAGCGCGGCGACCCTCACGCTGTTCCTGATCTCGATGTGGGTGCTGGCGATCATCGCCCGCCCCTATACCTGGTGGCGGGTGGCCCTGGTCGCCGCGATGGGCGTGGCCTTCCTCTTCGTCCTGGCGGTGCCCGCGCTGCAGAGTTTCTTCGCGCTGAAGCTGGTCGGGGTCACCATGCCGTGGACGGCGGTGGGCGTCGCGGTGATCGCCTGCGCGGTCCTGGAGTTCCTGTGGCGGTGGGTGGACCGCCGGGCCCGGACCTGACCGCACCACCCGGCCGGGAGGGATCGGAAGGGGACGGGGGCCGGAACGGGCCGGGCCGCGTCCGGCCGATGACACCGACCGGACGCGGCCCGCACCGCCGCTGCTGCTGCTTCACGTCGACTTCTGCTTGAGGTCGACTACTGCTTGAGGTCGACTACTGCTTCAGGTCGACTACTACCTCACGTCGACTACTACCTCACGTCGACGTAGTCACCGGCGGCGCTGACCGCGGCGGTGTTCGTGGTGCCCGCGAAGCTGTAGCGGTAGTAACCGTCGGCGGACGCCGTGACCGTGGTCTTCAGCGTGCCCGTGGAGCTGGTCTTGATGGTCTTCAGCGTGGTGTAGGTGCTGGAGCCCGCCTTGCGGAACTGGAGCTTGACCGGCTGCGCGGCGTAGCCCTGGTAGATGCTCCGGTCCCAGTTGGCCCGGGTCAGCTTGCCGGTGACCGTGAGGGTCCGGCCCTTCTTGACCGGCTCGGGCGAGGCGTCGGCCGTCAGCATGGCGTTGTGCAGGACCTGCGTGCTGGCGAGGTTGCCCTGGTCCGCGTAGCCGACCTTGCTGATGTCGAAGGTGCTGGAGCCCGGGTTCTGGCCGTTGTACGCGATGGCCAGCGCCGCGCCCTTCCAGGTGCCCGCCTCCGTGTTCGCCAGGTCGCCCTCGCCGGGGTACACGTCGATCTTGCCGGTGCAGGCGGCGGTGGTGGCGGAGGTCACCTTGCACGTGGCGGGGTTGTCGCCGGACAGCATGTTGGTCGGCGTGTCGAACGAGCCGCGGTAGATGTAGGGGCCGGTGACGAAGTCGGTGGCCGTGATGTCGACGTCCGCGCCGTGGGTCATCGTGTAGGAGGCCGTGAAGACGACGTGGCCGCCGATACCGAACTTGACCGACTTCGCGACCTTGAAGTTGGAGAAGGAGGCGTTCAAGGCGTACGGAGCGTCGGCGGCGGTCGCGGCGGCGCGGAACGCGGTCTTGCCGGGGGTCGCCGAGTGCGCGGCCCGGAGGACAGCCGCGGTGTCCGCCTTGTACGACGAGTCGGCCGTGGCGGCGTGCGCGCCCGGCATGGCGAACGCGGAGAGGGCCAGGGCGCCGGAGACGGCGGCCACGGTGGCACGAATACGCATGTGTGTTTCCCCAGTGGAGAAAAGGGCCCGGCGCCGGTGGTTCCGCACGGTCCGACGTCGGCGCTGGGCCGCAGTGACGGTGGAGTCTGTTGACTCCACGTCGTGAGATCAACGGGCGGGGCGAAGGGTTGTAGGGGGCTATAAAGATTTTGTGAGCGCCTTACCCGTACGTCGTTACCCGTACGGCCTGCCCGTGCGCCTTGCCTCGCTCCTCACCCGTACGCCTCGCCGCGCCCCTTACCCGTGCCCCTTAGCCGTGCCCCTTGCCCCGCGCCCTGCGCGCGCCCTGCCCGTGCGCCTGACCCGGCGGCTCGGGCGGCGGCGCCCTCAGTCGAACCAGCGGTCCCGGGCCAGTTCCTCCGTACGGGACGGGTCCTCCAGCAGCGCCGCCACCTCGAAGCGGCGCGGCCACTGCCCGGCCGCCCAGGCGAGACCCGCGGCCACGCCCTCCAGGGTGGCGGCGTGCAGCACGCCGTCGGCGGTGAGGCGCCAGTCGATCCCGACGCCGTCCACGACGAGTTCGTCGTGCTCGACGTAGGTGTCCGGGGTGCGCGGGCCGAGCAGCACCCGCACCGGGTCCGGCACCTCGCGCCCGGTGCCCGCCGAGTCCACCTGCCCGGTGACGGACTCGCTCAGCCGCCGCACCTGGAAGAGGTCGGCCAGCTCCACGGCCCGGGCCGGCCGCACCGGCAGCAGCGGGACGCCGGAGGTGAAGGGCAGCAGGTCGGGCGAGTCGACGACCACGGCGTCGGCCGCGTCCACCACCTCGACCCGGCCGTCGACGACCGCCCGCAGCTCGTCCGGCAGGGTCACCTGCTCCGGGTCCAGCTCGGCCAGCGCGCTGTACAGGCCGTGCAGTTGGGCCGGGGTGACGGTCCGCTCCGGGTCGGCGAGCCGGTCCAGCAGCTCGGCCGCGCCGCCGGGCTCGTCGAGCAGCGCCGCGACGGAGGTCCGCACACCCAGCGCCCGCAGCACCTGCTCGTCCTCGAAGCCGGTCGCGTCGGCCTCGTCGTACAGCCCGCGCAGCAGCGGGTCGCCGCCCGCCGCGAGCAGCCCGGCGGGCCGCCGGCCGGCCAGCACCGGGTGTCCGCGCAGCCACCAGGCCGTGTAGGGCCGTACGACCTCGTGGGTGCCGTCCGGCAGCAGGATCCGCACCGGCTGGATGAGCGCGTCGCGCAGCGGCGGGCGGGCGAGCAGGGCGAGGGCCTCGGGCCACTGGTCGTCGTCGACGAGGTCGAGGTCGCGCACGGCGACCAGTTCGGTGGCGACCGGGGGGACCGGGGTGTCCGGGAAGCGGTCGAGGATGTCCTCGCACCACACGTCCACGGCGTCCAGCAGGCCCGCGTCGTCCGGTTCGGCGAAGTCGCCTTCGCGGGGCTCCAGCTCGTCCGGGTCGAGGACCACGTCCGTGGCCCGCACCAGCGCGAAGTCGGCCAGTACGCCGCAGGCGGCCAGCGGCTGCTCGCCCCACTTCTCGGCCAGTTCGGCGTCCACGGCGGCCAGTTCGTCCTCGCGGACGACCTGGGCGAACGGGCTGCCGGGCAGCACCAGTTCACCGGCCGGGGCGAGTTCGCCGTCCTCGTCGGGCAGCGCCAGGGCGCCCAGCCAGGGCTCGTCGCCCGGTTCCAGGCCCGCGTCCCGGACCAGGGCGAGGACGGTGTCCGCCAGTTCCTCGGCGTCGAGCGCGTCCTCCTCCCAGCCGAGGCCGCCCCCGTCGTCCAGGGAGGCGGCGACCGCGGCCCGCACCTGGGGCGTGGTCAGCACGGCGCGCGGGGTCGCGGGCAGCGCGCCGAGCTTCTCCAGGATCGGATGCGCGGCGTCCGGATGGGCGACCTTCAGGCCGAGCCGGGCCAGCGTGCCCGGGTCGATGCGGGCGGCGTCCGGGGTGGGCAGCAGCACCTGGCGGGGGCCGATGGTGGTCCGTCCGCCCCCGGGGCCCTGGGAGGCGTCCCCGGCGAGCGGTACGGGCAGCCCGGACAGCCGGTCCGGGTCCACCCCGGCCAGGCTGTCGTAGAGCCGCCGCCACCAGTCGGGCTCCTTCTCCAGACCGGCCAGCCGGTCGACGGCCTCGGCGAGCGGGAGCCGGGCGACGCCCAGCGTGCGCAGTTCGACGCGGCGTTCGAGGCCGGCGGGCAGCAGGGTCGGCAGCACCTCGGCCAGCACCCGTACGGTGTCGGCGCCCGCGCCCTCGACGACCTCGGCGTCCCGGGGGCGCAGCGCCTCGGACAGCGCCTCCGGCAGTTCCTCGGGCAACTCCGAGTCCTGCTCGGCGGACGGTACGGCAGGCGGTACGGCGGGCGGCAGGAACGGCGTGCGCGGCAGCCGGTCGAGGATCGCCTGCCGCAGCGTGCCGTCGAGTTCGCCCTTGCCCAGCGGTCCGGGCACCAGGTCGATGATGCCCTCGGTCACCGGCCGCCAGCCGGCCAGGAGTTCGGCGTACGCGTCCGCCGCGCGCTCGGCCAGGAAGTCGGTGAGCGGGCCCGGGGCGGCGTGCCGGCGGGTGGGGTCCAGCGGGAACGAGGCGATGAGCAGGGCGGGCACGCCGAGCGGTTCGTCGCTGGGGGTGGGCGCGTGCACGACGGGCGCGGTGCGCGGCCGGACCGGCCGCTGGTCCTCGTCCACGGGGACGGCCCAGGTCACCGACCAGTGCGGGCGCAGCCGTTCCTCCACCGGGCGGTCGGCGAGCAGGTCGGGGGTGAGCGGGCCGTGCGCCTCGGTGGTACGCCAGCGGGTCGTGCCCCCGCGGGAGTCCTCCACGACGGTGAAGGCGCCCTCGCCGCGGCGGCGCAGGGTGCGCACGGTGTCCGTCTCGACGACGACCTCCGCCAGTCCTGGCAGGGCGAGCAGCAGGGCGTCGTCGACGGCGTCCAGGAGGCGTTCGGCGAGATCGGTGGCGGCGGCGTCGCGCAGCGGCAGGATCACGACCGTGTCGTACGGGTCGGGGGCGGTGCCCTCCGCGGTGAACGGCAGGCGCAGCAGGGGCACGTGGCCGTCGCGGCGGCGGATCTCGTCGCCGAGGCCGGGGCTGCGCGCGGCGGTGTCGGCGGCCAGTTCGCGGGCCTCGGCGAGGGACCAGCGGACGCCGCCGTGGCGGCCCACGACGGCGGGTTCGTCGGTGACGGCGAGCACGGCGGCGAAGCCGACGCCGAAGCGGCCTACGGTGCCGTGGGCGGCGTCTTCGGCGGCGTCGGCGTCGCGTTTCGCGGAGGCGCGGAGGGTGGCGAGGGATTCGACGCCGGGCGCGTCCAGCGGGGCGCCGGTGTTGGCGGCGAACAGGACGCCGTCGCGGAGGGTGAGCCGGAGCCGGCCGGGCACCTGGGCGCGGGCCGCGGCGTCGGCGGCGTTCTGGGCGAGTTCGATGACGAGCCGGTCGCGGTAGCCGCCGAGGACGAGGTCTTCCTCCGCGTTGGCGTCCTCGCGGAAGCGGGCGGGGCTGGTGGCCCAGGCGTCGAGTACACCGCGGCGCAGACGAGCCGTGCCGAAGGGATCGGCGCCCTCGGCCGCGGGCCGCACGAACTTGCTCACGTTCACTCTCCATCGTCGGCGTGACGACGAAGGTACCGCCTGCCGGGTGCGGCCGCGCCATCTGTCCGGCGGCGGCTCATCGCCCGGCCACCGGGCCGCCGCCGTCGGCACACCGCCCGGCCGACGGCCCACCGCCGTCGGCCGGCGCCGGGGAGCGCCCGGTCGCCGGGCCGTCCTTGGACTTCGCTACCGCGGTACTCCGTGCGCCCTGCCGGGTCCCGGTCGAGGACCGGATCGCGGACCGTAGGAGCGGCGAAGAACCGCTCCCCCTCGGCGAGCTGCTCTCCCGCGGCGAACCCCTCCCCTCGGCGTCCGCGCGGGCCGGGCGCCCCGGCCGGCGTCCACCGGCCTCCCGCCCTGCCCCGGCCCTCACCCGGCGTACCGAGGCACCGCTCACGGCGGGCACCGGCCGCCACGCCGGTCAGGCGAACGGGGGAATCGTCACCCTCCCGAACCGGGCCGGGAACGACCGCTAGGAATGACCGAGTTCCGCCGTGTCCTCGTCGGAGACCGCCGGGACCGAACCCGAGTCCGGGGACGGGCGCAGCGGGAAGACGTCGACCCGCGTCTCGTCGATCACCGGGGCCGGCGGCTGGGGCGGCTTCGGCATGACCGCCGCCTCCGAGTGGCCGCCGCAGCCGTACGTGAGGGCGACGATCCGGCCGTCCGCCGGGGAGAACTCGTTCGCGCACAGGCCGAACGCCTGGCCCAGGGAGCCGCCGATCGGGACCAGGAAGCCACAGGTGACGCAGGCCGCGGGCGCCGCCTGGGCCATGGGGGTCTGCGGGCCGAACGCCTCCTCCCAGCGGTCGGCGGCGACATGCAGGCCGTAGCGGGACAGGACCCGGGCGCGGCGCATGCCCAGTTCCTCGGCGACCGCCGCGATGGAGCCCCGGCTGGGCACCGTCGGGAGGGTCGCCGGGGCGCCCGCGGTGACCTCGGCGTCCTCCGCCTCCGCCAGTTCCGCCAGTTCGTGCGACACGGCGGAGTCCGCCGGCGGCTGGTCCTCGCCGGTGTAGCCGGGCTCCAGGCGCGGGTCCTCGGCCTCGGTCGGCAGGAGGTCACCGGGGCCCAGGTCGCCGGGGCGCAGGCGCTCGCTCCACGGCACCCACTCGGGGGCGAGCAGCGCGTCCGGGCCGGGCAGCAGGACCGCCTCGTCGAGCGTGACCACCTTGGCCCGGGAGGCGCGGGCCACCGTCACCGCCCAGCGCCAGCCGCGGTAGCCCAGCTCCTTGCACTCGAAGAAGTGCGTGACAACACGATCGCCCTCGGATACCAGTCCGGAGTGCTCGCCGACCACGCCGGGCGCGGCCGCCTCCTCGGCGGCGGCACGGGCGAGGTCGACGGCCTCGGCGCACAGGCGGTCGGGGGTGCGGCTTCGCGTTGTCGCTGCGCTCACAGGTATCGCTTCTCTCCTACGCCGTCTCATGGATGCGCTGCCGGAAGGCGGTGGAGCGGACGGAGCGGACCTGTGGGCCGCATCGACGTCCGCGTCCGATCGCGCTCGGACGCACCTCTGCCATCCATTCTGCGGGATGGCTGAGATACGCACGCTACCTGTTCGCGTGCCTTCGGCCTACACCGACGGCCGCTTCCCGGCCCCGCCATGCCGTTTCCGGCCCGTCGGCCAGGGCCGCGAACCGCGAGAAACCCCCGAGGAGCCCCCGGGGAATCCCGGCGGGCCCCGGCCGCGCGCGCCGTCCGGACGGCGCGCCGACTGTGACGTCACCGACTCGCTAGGCCGACCACTGCTCTGGAAACGCGTTCTCGGGGCACTATGAACGTCGTGGCAGCCGCGAGGTCGTCCCAGAGCACCGTCCGCACCGGCGGGGTCAAGGGGAGCAGGCGAGGTGGCGGTGCGGGCCGGATGGGCGGTGCCGCTCGCGCGGTCGGCCATGCCCTGCACGGCCCGGCCCGCTCCATCCGGAAGGCCACGAACGCGAACGGCGCCGGCGAGTCCGGGCTCGGCAAACTGATCGAGCTGCACGCCGTCAACGGCGCCGGTGACGTGATGATCACCGTGGCGCTCGCCTCCACGGTGTTCTTCTCGGTGCCGACGGACGAGGCCCGCGGCCGGGTCGCGCTGTACCTCGCGATCACCATGGCCCCCTTCACCGTCCTGGCACCGGTGATCGGCCCGCTCCTGGACCGGCTGCCGCACGGCCGCCGCGCCGCGATGGCCGCCGCGATGCTGGCCCGCGCCCTGCTGGCGCTGATCATCGCCGGGGCGGTGGCGACCGGCGGCCTGGAGCTGTACCCGGCCGCGCTCGGGGTGCTCGTGGCGTCGAAGGCGTACGGCGTCATCCGCAGCGCCGTCGTGCCCCGGCTGCTGCCGCCCCGCTTCTCCCTGGTGAAGGCGAACTCGCGGGTCACCCTCGCCGGGCTGCTGGCCACCGGGGTGGCCGCGCCGATCGGCGCGGGACTGCACGCCATCGGCGACCCCTGGCCGCTGTACGGCGCCTTCGTGATCTTCGTGGCGGGTACGGTCCTGTCGTTCTCCCTGCCGCGGAAGGTGGACTCCGCCAGGGGCGAGGACACCGCGCTGCTCGCCGCGGACGAGGAGCATCTGCGGGGCCCGCGGCGCTCCCGGGCGAAGCGTCCGGGGCTGCGCACGGTCGGCCGGGCGGTCACCCACGCGCTGGGCGCGAACGCCGCCCTGCGCTGCCTCTCCGGCTTCCTGATCTTCTTCCTCGCCTTCCTGCTGCGCGAGCATCCGCTGACCGGCGAGAGCGCGGCGGTGTCGCTCGGGATAGTCGGCGTGGCGGCCGGTGCGGGCAACGCGCTCGGCACGGCGGTCGGGGCCTGGCTGCGGAACCGGGCGCCGGAGATCATCATCGTGACCGTGGTCGCGGTGGCGCTCGGCACGGTGGTCGTCGCGGCGGTCTTCTTCGGCGCGTTCCTGGTGGCCTGCCTGGCCGCGGTCGCCGGGTTCGCCCAGGCGCTGGCCAAGCTGTCCCTGGACGCGCTGATCCAGCGGGACGTGCCGGAGCCGGTGCGCACCTCGGCGTTCGCGCGCTCGGAGACGCTGTTGCAGGTGGCCTGGGTGTTCGGCGGCGCCATCGGCATCGTGATGCCGCTCAACGGCACCCTCGGCCTGGCGGTGGCCGCGGTCCTGGTGGCCGCGGGCTGGCTGGCCACGCTGCGGGGTCTGCTCGACTCGGCCCGGCACGGCGGAGCGCCCCGGCCGCGAGTGGCGTAACGACGTGGCGTAACGAAGTGGGCGTAACGAACCGGGCACGCCGCACCCCACGTGGAAAGTCGGCCGAGGACGCCCGATAGCCTTCGGCCATGACCATGCAATCCGCTCCGCGACGCCGCCGCGCCGTCGCCGCCGCCGGCGCCGTCTGCGCCGGACTGCTCGTCCTCACGGCGTGTGAGAAGCCGACCCCGATCGCCACGATCACCGTCGGCACCAACTCGGTCAACTCCGAAGCCACCTGCTACAACGACGGTAAGGCTCTGGACCAGAACACCCTCACCAAGTGCCTCCAGGCCAAGGACATCAAGTCCATCACCGTGGACCCGGACGACACCGTCCGCTTCGGCGTCGACCCGAAGATCGCGGACAACAAGTGGACGATCCTGATGAACGGCCAGCCGCTCACCGACGCCAGCGCGAAGACGTACCGCACCGTCCCCGGCAGTGTCTTCTTCAACGCTCAGTACGGCGCGCAGGGCAACTCGACCCTGGTGTCGATCAAGGAGGGCGACAAGGACGTCACCGGGCTGTGGAACTTCAAGCTGAAGAAGGCCTCCTGACCACGTCCGGGATGCGCTGCCTGGTGGCCACCGCGGTCCCCGCCGAACGGGACGCGGTGGCCAGGGCGCTGCACGGCACCGCCCGCGACGTGCACCTGCCGGGCGCCACGCTCCAGCGGCTCACCGGCCCCCACCCGTACGACCTGCTCGTCGCCGGTGTCGGCCCCGGCCGCGCCGCCGCCTCCACCGCCGCCGCCCTCACCGCCGCGACCCTGGACGGCACCCCGTACACCCTGGTCGTGTGCGCCGGTATCGCGGGCGGCTTCGGGCCCGCGGCACCCGTCGGATCGCTCGTCGTCGCCGACGAGATCACCACGGCGGACCTGGGCGCCGAGACCGCCGACGGCTTCCTCCCGGTCACCGAACTCGGCTTCGGAACCGTCAGCCACCGTCCACCGGAATCACTCGTACGGGCCGTGACCGCCGCGCTCGAAGCGCCCGCCGGGGCCGTGCTCACCGTCTCGACCGTGACCGGCAGCGCCGCCCGCGCCGACGCGCTGCGCGCCCGTCACCCCCGGGCGCTGGCCGAGGGCATGGAGGGCTTCGGGGTCGCCGAGGCCGCCGCCGCGCACCGGGTGCCCGTCCTCGAAGTACGCGCGGTGTCCAACCAGGTCGGTCCGCGCGACCGCGCCGCCTGGCGCATCGGCGACGCCCTCGCCGCCCTCACCGAGGGCTTCGGGAAGCTCGCGCCCGCACTGGAGAGTTGGAACCCACATGAGCCCTGAGAGCCGACCGCTGCAGATCGCCTACTCCCCCTGCCCGAACGACACCTTCGTCTTCGACGCCCTCGCCCACGGCCGCGTCCCCGGCGCACCCGCCCTCGACGTCACCTTCGCCGACATCGACATCACCAACGGCATGGCCGAACGCGGCGAGTTCGACGTGCTGAAGGTGTCGTACGCGGTGCTGCCGTACATCCTCGGCGACTACGCGCTGCTGCCCTCCGGCGGCGCGCTGGGCCGGGGCTGCGGGCCCCTCGTCCTCACCCGCGAGGCCGACGCGGACCTCACCGGCCGCACGGTGGCCGTGCCGAGCGAGAAGTCGACCGCGTACCTGCTGTTCCGGCTGTGGGCCGCGGACACCCTGCCGGGCGGCGTCGGCGAGATCGTCGTGATGCCGTTCCACGAGATCATGCCGGCCGTGCGGGACGGGAAGGTCGACGCCGGACTCGTCATCCACGAGGCACGGTTCACCTACCACACCTACGGCCTGCACAAGCTCGCGGACATGGGCGAGCACTGGGAGGCCACCACCGGCCTGCCGATCCCGCTGGGCGCCATCGTCGCCAAGCGGTCGCTGGGCGCGGACACGCTGCGGCTGCTCGCCGAGTCGATCCACACCTCCGTGCACACCGCCTGGGATGACCCGGAGGTCTCCCGGCCGTACGTCATGGAGCACGCCCAGGAGATGGACCCGGCCGTCGCCGACCAGCACATCGGGCTGTACGTCAACGAGTTCACGTCCGGCCTCGGCGAGGACGGATACGCGGCGATCCGGGGCCTGCTCACCCGCGCGGCGGCCGAAGGGCTCGTCCCGCCCCTCGGCCCGACCGCACTCGCTTTCCCCTGACGCGCCCGGTTTCCCCGACGCGCCCGGATTTCCCCCGGGGCCGCCGCTATACGTCCAGTTGATCGGCGACCGCGCGCAGCAGTCCGGCGATCTGCTTACCGGCGGCCTTGTCGGGGTAACGGCCCTTCTCCAGCATCGGCGTGATGTTCTCAAGGAGGGTCGTCAGGTCCTGCACGATGGAGGCCAATTCGTCCGGCTTCTTGCGCTGCGCCGCCGCGACCGACGGCGTCGGATCGAGGATGACCACCGAGAGGGCCTGGTCGCCGCGTTGACCGGCGACCACGCCGAACTCCACGCGCTGTCCCGGCTTGAGCGAATCGACTCCGGCGGGGAGAACCGAGGAATGGACGAAGACGTCACCGCCGTCGTCACGGGAGAGAAAGCCGAAGCCCTTCTCGCTGTTGAACCACTTGACCTTGCCAGTCGGCAAAGCACACACTCCCTCGATCCGTCGCCGGACTGGCCGGACGCCCTTGAACTGCCGTCATGACAGCCTACCGGGGGTCTCTCCAGCCGAACACGCCTTAAAACGGGAGAGAGCCCCTGCCTGTGCCGCCAGGGGCCCGAAGTGGTGGGGGGAGCGCGGCGCGGGAGACTCCAAGGGCCTTGGCAATGGCACTGACGCTCTCCCTCTTGGCCTTACGAGCCTTGGCCACGGTGAGCAGATCCTAAGTGATGACGGTAGGACGTCGACTAGTACGCCCTTGAGCCTTGGCCGCATCCAATCCGGCACGGGTGTGCTCTACGATCATGTCTCGCTCAAGCTCAGCGAAAGCAGCCATCACCATGAAGAGGAACTTCCCCTCACCGGTAGGCGAGTAGGTACCGGAGAAAGTTCCCGGGAGGATACGGAGCGCGATTCCACGGGAGTGCGGATCCTCAGCGATGGCCAGAACATCCCTGGCTTGCGGACCTTGTTCTGCACGGGGCCCGGCCGGAGAACGACGCCGGCACCGCCCGCTCCAGCGGGCTGACGTGGCCGTCGTCGCGGACGGTCCACCCGGAGCCGCGCGGGGCCCAGCGGTGCTGGGCGATCACCACCCGGCGTCACCACGCCGTCGATGCGGCGGCGCCACTCGTCCATCCGGACGGCCAGCTTCCCGACACCGGACTGGGCCTGGACCACGGTCAGCCCACCGGGAACCGTGCACCACCAGCGTCGCCTCGTCCAGGGGTGTGGGAGGACTACAGGATCGTAGATTCGTCGCCGCCTTGAACTGGTACGCACACGGGCACGTTGTGGAGGACGTGGTTCAACTTGCCAGCTAGTGACACTCCGTATGTGAAGGCCGCCGACGCCGATGCGGAACCAGCACGCGGTGGAATCGAATGACCGTTCACAGTCGTGAAACGGTCGAATGCGACGGGAGGAGAACTCCGTCGCACAACCGAGAACAGGAGACGCCATGCCCACACCCGAACCCGAATTGCAGATCGATCCTCGCATTCTGGAGTGGAGGCGGAGCGACGCATTCGAGCTGGAATTGAAAATGCAAAGAGGCGACTACACGAGAGAAGAAGTAGAGGAAATCCACCGCAACGATATGTACGTCATCCAGAAATATCATGATGAGATAGTGTCACTGCTCCCGCATGTAGATGTCGCTGTCGCGATGGACGAAGTGGGGTATTACTACCAAAATTACCGGGACGCCAGGAGGCCGATTATACGGTACCTTGAGGCGGGTAACGGCGAGCCGCCGCGCATCAATTTGCCCCCGGCGTTTGCTCCCGGCGGGACCCCACCGCCGTATATTGAGGAGCCTGCGCAGGATCCGGCCGCCGTCCGGCCGCCTGCCTATCCGGTTGCGCAAGCTGCGAATGCTGATGTGGCCCGGGTCGCTGCGCTGGGGCAGGAAGGGCGGGTGTCTCCTCGCCGGTCGCCGCGGATTGCCGCCCTGCAGGCCGCACGGAATGCCCGGGGGAGCACGCAGGGCGGAAGCCCCGGGACACCAGGCCGGCGTTGACCGTCGAAAGCTGTGATCGTGCTGGGCGTGCGTCGCTGCTCCCGTAAGACCGACCCCTTGGTGATCCCGCGTGAATCACTGACTTCGGCTCGTCGGGGTAACGCTCGATTTTCGAGAGTCAGGCCGGTGCCTGCTATGAATCCGTCAAGGGTGTCGGGCCGGTACTGGAGGCGTTTGAGCCGGTTGCGGACGAGGGCGGCTTCGCTCTGGGAGATTCCGCTGTCCGCGCCAAGGGCCTTGGCCAGTTCGTCGGCAGCAGAACACCGAATGAACCCGTCGCCTCCAGGCCGGGTACTTCACGGTGCGCCCCCGCCCGCCAATGCGGACTCATCGCCGCCTGCGACCAGCCGCCGCCCACCGGGGCCTTCGTCGAACGCCCCGGCCCTGTGGCGGAATTCACCCTGGATTCGGTGATCAGGAGGAGCATCCGGGCCTGTTCGTGGCCAGGCAGCACTGCCCAGTCCGGGTCGGCTCGGTCCGGGGCGGCGCGCCGGGAACTACCCTGGTCCGGTGCGTGACAAAACCCAAACGAATTCCGCCGCGCCCGGAGACGGACTGATCCGCGCCGGTACCGTGGTCTTCTTCCTCGGCGCCGTGGCCACCCTCGTCACCGTGGCCCCGCTGTTCCTGGGCGCGAAGCCTTTTCCGGCGTACATGTACGGCTTGTGCATGCTCATGGGCGTCGGATTCCTGGTGGCCGGCGCGGGCGTCCTGCGGTCGGTCGCCGCGGGGCGGCGTCAGGCGCGGGGCGCCGCGCGGTAACCGGCCAGCCAGCGCGGGAACGCGGACAGGTCGTCGAGGACGACGTCCGCGCCCGCGGTGTGCAGTTCGTCCGCACCGCACGGGCCGGTGGCCACCGCCACGGAGACCGCGCCGGCGGTGCGCGCGCCGCGTACGTCGCCGACGTGATCGCCCACGTAGACGCTCGCCCCGTGCTCGCGCAGCGCCTCCGCCTTGCGCTCGGCCCACAGGTCGCCGACGACCGCGTCGGGCTCGATGCCGAGGTGGCTCAGGTGCAGCTTGGCGTTGGGCTCGTACTTCGCGGTGACCACGATCGCCCGGCCGCCCGCCGCACGCACCGCCTCGACCGCCGCGCGGGCACCGGGCATCGCGGGGGTCGCGGTGATGGCGATCGCCGGGTACATCTCGCGGTACAGGTCGGACATCGGGGCGATCTGTTCGGCCGGAAACCAGTTGATCAGCTCATCGGCGAGCGGCGGACCCAGTCGGGTGACGGCCAGATCGGCGTCGATATAGGTCCCCGTCCGCTCCGCCAGCGCCGTGTAGCAGGCGTGGATGCCGGGCCGGGAGTCGATCAGGGTCATGTCGAGGTCGAATCCGACGGTGAGCACACGAGAAGTCATATGGGCCATTGTGCCGACCCCCACCCCCATAGGAGCGCCAGGGCCGCGGGAGCCCCAGGGCGCCAACCGCGCCAGGGGCGCGAGGAACTGCGCGACCAGCCCCACCACACCCGCACCCGACAAACACCACAACCCCCACGGCCCCCCGTCCCACGTCACTACCCCACCCCGTGAGCCCCAACGCCCCAAAGGGGCGCGGGGAACTGCGCAACCAACCACGACGCACCCGCACCCAACAAACACCCCCAAACCCCCCGCAGCCCCCGTCCCACCCCACCACTCCACCCCGCAAACCCCAACACCCCCAAAGGGGCGCGGGGAACTGCGCAACCAGCCCCAACACACCCGCACCCGAATAACACCCCAAACCCCAAAAAACCCCACCGCCCAAGCCCAGCGCTCAGCGCCCCCGTTGGGAACGCCAAACCACATACAACGCCGACCCCAAAGCCGCCGCCCGCACGACCCACGGCCACGTCTCGCCCAGGGCATCGCTCATGTGGCCCTGCGCGATGGGCGCCCCCCAACGGCCCTCGTTCCTGCCCCACAGCCAGACCAGCCCGCCCGCCAGCGCCAGACCGGGCACCACCATGACGGCCCATTTGCTCTCCGCCGGAGTGAGCCGGCGGGAGCCGTAGGCAATGATCCAGCCGAGGATCAGCGCGAACCAGTTGCCGAGCACCGCCCCGGCGACGAGGGCCGCCGCGGCGAGCAGGAGCAGCGGGTTGGTCCAGCCCGCGGCGGGACCGGGCAGGGACAGCCGACGGCGGGCGGACGAACCGGCCGCCCCGGCCGCGGGCTCGGCCTCCGCTTCTCCGGAATTCCGCCGCTGCCCGACCTTCCCGCGGGCCTCCTTCTCGGACTTCCCGTCGGACTTCCCGTCGGCCTTCCCGGCCGTTTTCCCTACCGACTTCCCTGCCGACTTCCCTGCCGCCCTGCCTTCGGCCGTCTCCTCGGCCTCCGGTTCCTCTTCCTGCGGCGGCGGCTTGAGCAGTTCGGGGATCTCCACGCCCCCGACGAACCCGGGCACGTCGTCACCGGGCCCGAACGGGCTGTCGCCCACCCTCCACCAGTCGGGCCGGAGCGCGCCGTCGCCGAAGCCGCCCGTCTGGGGGAAGTGCGGCGGGGACGGGAGGTCGGGGCGGTCCGGCGCCTCCGGCTCGGCCGACCGCGGCCGGGGCACGACCCGGCGCAGCCCCCTGCCCCTCTCCTTGGGCGCTCGCTCCCTCGGCTTTCTCTCCCGGGCGCCCTTGTCGCGGCCGAGCAGCCCCTTCGGCTCGGGGTCGCGCGGCGCGGGCTGCACGGGCACGGCCGCGGGTGGCGGCTGCGGCACCCCGGCGTCCCCGCCCGCCGCCGCGACGACCTCGTCCGGCGTGCCCAGCCGGTCGAGGATGCGGCGGACGGCGGCGGGACTGTCCACGGAGACCTTGGCCCGGTGCTGGTCGATCTCGTTGCGCAGCCCCGAGACCAGCCGCATCCGGGTGGCGGACGGCAACTGCTGCTGCTGCGCCACGTCGCCGACCCGGCTCAGATACTCGAAGACGACCTGGTCGCTCTCGATCCCCACTAAGCCCCTCCGGGGGTTGGCCGTAAAGAACCCCGACGGTTGACGTTACCGCGAGTCCCGCGCCGCCCGGGACGGCGGCCGGGTCGCGGCGCACGCCGACCCGCACCGTACGGCCGCGACCGGGGGCGACGCCGGTACCGTAAGTCAGATGAGCACCGAGGACCGCCCGGCGCCCCGTTCGCTCGCGGAAGCGCTCCGCGTGCGCGACGACGCCTCACTGGCCGCGCTGCTGCGCGGCCGCCCCGACCTCATCACCCCCGTGCCCACCGACCTCACCCAGCTCGCCACCCGGGCGGGCACCCGGGCCTCGGTCCTGCGCGCCCTGGAACGCCTGGACCTCTTCACCCTCCAGACGGCGCAGGCCCTGGCCGTGGCGCCGGACCCGGCGGCCTACGGCGAACTGCTGGGCCTGCTGGCGGGCGACGCCGGTGACCGGGCCGTCGCCGCCGTCCTGCCCGGCGCCCTCGCCGTATTGCGCGAGCAGGCCCTGGTGTGGGGCGACGACGACCGGCTGCGCCTGGTGCGTACGGCCCGCGAGGTGCTCGCCCCGTCGGCGCAGCATCCGTCGCCGACCGGTCTCGGGCCGACCGTGCAGGAGGCCACGGCGGGCATGTCGCCGGGCCGGATCCAGGAGATCGTGACGGCCGCGGGCCTGCCCTCGACCCATGACTCGGTCTCCGCCGTGACCGCGCTGGCCGGCCTGTTCACCGACCGCGGGCGGCTGGCCGCCCTGCTCGCCGAGGCTCCGGAGGGCTCCCGCGAGGTGCTGGCCCGGCTCGTCTGGGGGCCGCCGTACGGGCAGGTCACCGCCGAGCCGGGCAGTCATCTGCGCTGGCTGCTGGACCGGGGTCTGCTGCTGCCGACGGCGCCCGGCACGGTCGTCCTGCCCCGCGAGGTCGCCCTGCATCTGCGGGCGGGCCGGGCCCACCGCACGCCCGAGGCGGTACCGCCGCCCGTGGAACCGGCCGCGACGCATCCCGCGCGGATCGTGGACGCGACGGCGGCCGGGCAGGCGTACACCGCGCTGGCGACCGTGGAGGAGCTGCTGACGTACTGGGACGAGGGCGGCCCGGCGGTGCTGCGGGCCGGCGGGCTCAGCGTCCGGGACCTGAAGCGGACGGCCGTCGCCCTCGACGTGTCCGAACCGGTCGCCGCCCACTGGGTCGAACTGGCCTACGCCGCGGGCCTGCTGGCCTCCGACGGCGAGGCCGACGAACGGTACGCGGCGACCCCGGCCTACGACGAGTGGCTGGAGCGGCCCCCGGCCGAGCGCTGGGTGCGGCTCGCGCAGGCGTGGCTGACGGCGACCCGGACGCCGGGGCTGGTCGGCGGGCGGGACGCGAAGGACCGTACGTTGTCGGCGCTGGGGCCGGGCCTGGACCGCTCCGCGACGCCCGAGGTGCGGCACCGGGTGCTGGGTCTGCTGGCCGGGCTGCCGGAGGGCGCCGCCCCGGCGCCCGACGCGGTACCGGCGCGGCTGCGGTGGGAGCGTCCGCTGCGCGGCACGGTGGCGGCTCCGGCGCGCGACGGCGCCCGGCCGCAGGGCGGTGCCGACGATCTGCGCTCCCGGATCGCGCGCTGGACGCTGACGGAGGCGGAGCTGCTGGGCATCACGGGCCGTGGCGCCCTGTCGTCCCACGGCCGCGCGCTGCTCGGCACGCCCGCGCCCGCCGCTCCCGACGCTCCCCCGCCGGCGCCCGCGCCCCCTCCCGCGCCCGCCGTGAACGGCAGCCGCACAGCCGCCGGCGATCCGGGCGCCGGGCCCGGGGACAAGCTGCCCGCCCACCACCGGCGGCGCCCGCCCGCACCCCGTGAGACCCTCTCCCCGGCCGAGCAGTCGGCGGCCCGCGCCGTGGCCGCCGGGCTGCTCGCCCCGCTGCTGCCGCAGCCGCTGGACCACGTCCTGCTCCAGGCGGACCTGACCGCGGTGGCGCCGGGACCGCTGGAACGGCCGCTGGCCGCGACGCTGGGCGTGCTCGCGGACGTCGAGTCGAAGGGCGGCGCGACGGTGTACCGCTTCACGCCCGGCTCCGTGCGCCGTGCCCTGGACGCCGGGCGGGCCGCCGCCGACCTGCACGCCTTCCTCGCCGCGCACTCCCGTACCCCGGTCCCGCAGCCGCTGACGTACCTGATCGACGACGTGGCGCGCAAGCACGGCCGGCTGCGGGTGGGCGCGGCGTCCGCGTACGTCCGCTGCGACGACGACGCCCTGCTGAACGAGATCCTCGCCGACAAGCGGTCGGCCGCGCTGCGCCTGCGCCGCCTGGCCCCGACCGTGCTGGCGGCGCAGGCCGACCCGGCGACGCTCCTGGAGGGCCTGCGCGCGCTGGGCTACGCCCCCGCCGCCGAGTCCGCCGAGGGCGATGTGCTGATCGCCCGCGCACAAGCGCACCGCACCCCGCCCCGGACCGCCCCCGAGCCGGTCCCGGACGGCCCGCCCACCCCCGATCCGACCCTGCTGTCCGCGGCGATCCGCGCGATCCGGGCGGGCGACCTGGCCGCGACGGCTCCGCGCAAGCCCGCGGGCAGCCCCGCGGCGGGCGGCGACCTGCCGCGTACCAGTTCGGCCGAGACCCTGGCCACCATGCAGGCCGCCGTGCTGACCGGCGGGGCCCTGTGGATCGGGTACGTGAACGCCGAGGGCGCCGCCAGCCAGCGGGTCATCGCGCCCATCCGGGTCGAGGGCGGCTTCGTGACGGCGTACGACCACACGGCGGACGAGGTGCGCACCTATCCGCTGCACCGGGTGACCGGCGTCGCGGAGCTGGCGGACGGCTGACCGGCGGGCCTCCACGATCACCTGCGACTAGGGCACACTTGACGTTTGGCCGAGAATGAGGCCGTAAGAAAGGGTGCCGCGCGTGAATGGTCCGCTGATCGTCCAATCCGACAAAACCCTGCTGCTGGAAGTCGACCACGAGCAGGCCGACGCCTGCCGCCGCGCCATCGCGCCGTTCGCCGAACTGGAGCGGGCGCCGGAGCACATCCACACCTACCGGGTGACCCCGCTGGGACTGTGGAACGCGCGGGCCGCCGGGCACGACGCGGAGCAGGTCGTCGACGCGCTCGTGCAGTACAGCCGCTACCCGGTGCCGCACGCGCTGCTCGTGGACATCGCCGAGACCATGGACCGGTACGGGCGGCTGACCCTGAGCAAGCACCCGGCGCACGGTCTCGTGCTGACCAGCACCGACCGGCCGGTCCTGGAGGAGGTGCTGCGGTCCAAGCGGATCGCGCCGCTGGTCGGGGCCCGGATCGACCCGGACACCGTCGCCGTGCACCCCTCCGAGCGCGGCCAGATCAAGCAGACGCTGCTGAAGCTGGGCTGGCCGGCCGAGGACCTCGCCGGGTACGTGGACGGCGAGGCGCACCCGATCGAGCTGCGCGAGGACGGCTGGGCGCTGCGCGCGTACCAGAAGCAGGCCGTGGAGAACTTCTGGCACGGCGGCAGCGGGGTCGTGGTGCTGCCCTGCGGCGCGGGCAAGACGCTGGTCGGCGCCGGTTCGATGGCGCAGGCCAAGTCCACCACCCTGATCCTGGTCACCAACACCGTCTCGGCCCGGCAGTGGAAGCATGAGCTGGTGAAGCGGACCACGCTGACCGAGGACGAGATCGGGGAGTACAGCGGTACGCGGAAGGAGATCCGGCCGGTCACCATCGCCACGTACCAGGTGCTGACCACGAAACGGAAGGGGATCTACCCCCATCTGGAGCTGTTCGACTCCCGGGACTGGGGCCTCATCGTCTACGACGAGGTGCATCTGCTGCCGGCCCCGGTGTTCAAGTTCACCGCCGACCTCCAGGCCCGCCGGCGGCTCGGGCTGACCGCGACGCTGGTGCGCGAGGACGGCCGCGAGTCGGACGTGTTCTCGCTGATCGGGCCCAAGCGGTTCGACGCGCCGTGGAAGGAGATCGAGGCGCAGGGCTACATCGCGCCCGCCGACTGCGTCGAGGTCCGGGTGAACCTGACCGACACCGAACGGCTCGCGTACGCGACCGCGGAGACGGAGGAGAAGTACCGCTTCTGCGCCACCACCGACACCAAGCGGAAGGTCACGGAGGCGCTGGTGCGCCGGTTCGCCGGGCAGCAGATCCTCGTCATCGGCCAGTACATCGACCAGCTCGACGAGCTGGGCGAGCACCTGGACGCGCCCGTGATCAAGGGCGAGACATCCAACGCGCAGCGCGAGAAGCTGTTCGACGCGTTCCGCGAGGGCGAGATCAGCGTGCTCGTCGTGTCCAAGGTGGCGAACTTCTCCATCGACCTGCCGGAGGCGACGGTCGCCATCCAGGTGTCGGGCACCTTCGGCTCCCGGCAGGAGGAGGCGCAGCGGCTCGGCCGGGTGCTGCGTCCCAAGGCCGACGGCCACCAGGCGCACTTCTACTCCGTGGTCGCCCGCGACACCATCGACCAGGACTTCGCCGCGCACCGCCAGCGGTTCCTGGCGGAACAGGGGTACGCCTACCGGATCATGGACGCGGACGAACTCCTCGCGGAGAGCTGAGCGGGGCGGGCCCGGGGCACGGATCACGACCGGGCACCGGTCACGGGTCGGCACGGGCCACGGATCACGCCGAGCACCGGTCACGGGTCACGGGTCACGGGTCACGCCGAGCACCGGTCTCAGGTCGGGCACAGGTCACGCCGGGCACAGGTCCGGCACCAGTCACACCGGGCACAGGTCACACGGCCGGGGCATGTACCGGGCGTCATGCCGACCCTATGATGCCCGGCATGACGGTGAACATGACCTTCTCGCTGCCGGACGAGGTGGCCGCCTATCTGAAGGCCCGCCCGAACGCGTCAGCGCAGGTCGCCGCCGCCATAAGGCGTCAGATGCTTGAGGAGGCGCTGGACGCGCTGCCCCGCCGCGGGGACGACGACGCCTACCTCGGGGCGTCCGCCGACGCGTTCTTCGGCGCACCCCGGTGAGGCGCGGCCACGTCTACGACATCGAGCACGGCGGCCGTACCCGCCGGGTTCTCGTCGTCTCCGACGACCTCGCCAACGAGCGGCTGGCCATCGCCACCTGCGTGGAGGTCCACGAACCCGGCGGAACTCCGCCCTCCCTGCTGGCCACCGAGCTGACCGCCCCCGTCCCCGGGACGGCCGTCGTGGACGCCTACGCCACCTTCGCCGCCCGGTACTTCGTCCGCGATCTCGGTGCCGTCGCGCCCCGGGACATGGAGGCGGTCGAGACCGGCATGCGGGTGATCCTCGCGCTGTAGCCGCAGCCGCCGGGCCACCGGCCCCACCAGTGCCCCGCCCGGCAGTACCGGACCCAGCAGCACCAGGCCCAGCAGCACCAGAGCCAGCAGCGGGTACGGCGCCGCCAACGGCTGCTGCCACCAGGGCAGCCGGAGGTCCAGGTCGCCCTCGTGCGGCAGCAGCCACATGGTGCGGGCGGTGAACACGGCCACCGTCAGCGGCGCGAGCCGGGTACGGCCCTCGGCGAGGAGCACGGCGGTCAGCGGCACGCACCAGATCCAGTGGTGGGACCAGCTGACCGGCGAGACGAGCAGGGCGGTGCCCGCCGCCAGCAGGATCCCGTGCCGTTCGCGCGGCGCCCGCGCCGCCGCCCACAGCCCGGCGACGGCCACGGCGGCGGCCGGGAGCGCCCACGCCGGGCCCGGCGCCGGATCGCCCATCGCCCGCGCGACCAGGCCCAGCAGCGACTGGTTGTCGACGATCCAGCCCTTGCCGACGCGGCCGGTCTCGAAGATCCGCCCGGTCCAGAAGTCGACGCTTGCCGCCGGGAGCAGGACCGCCCCGAGGGCGACGGTCCCGGCGAAGGCGGCCGTCGCCGTCGCGGCCTCCCGCCGCCGGCCGGTCAGCAGGAGATAGCCGACGAAGACCGCCGGGGTCAGCTTGATCCCGGCCGCCACGCCCAGGGCGAGCCCGCTGCCCCGGGCGCCCGGCGGGCGAGTGAGGTCCCACAGGACGAGGCAGGCGAGTGCCAGGTTGATCTGGCCGAACAGGACCGTCTGGAAGACCGGTTCGAGCCACAGGGCGAACGCGGTGGCCGTGCACACCAGGGGCAGGCGGACGGTGCGGCCCGCGAGCCGGACGGAGAGGGCGACGAGACCTGCGAGCAGGAGCGCGTTGCCCGCGAGGAAGGCCGCCTTCATGGCCGGGACGGGGATCCAGGTCGTCGGCACGAACAGGACCGCCGCGAAGGGCGGATACGTCGCCGGGAGCCGCCACTCGGTGACGGTGAAACCGTACAGGTCGCCGCCGTGCAGGACGGCCTCGCCCTCGGCCCGGTAGACCAGCGCGTCGGCCATCGGGGCCCGTTGCACGACGCAGAGGGCGGCGAACGAGAGGAGGGACAGGGTCAGGAGGAGGTAAGGCGTCGCCGTCCGTTGTGCCACGGAGGCGAACCTAGGGGTTACTTACGGCGAACGCCCGCTTCCTCGCCGTATTCACCGAGTATGACGACGCCGAACGCCGCCTCGGCGAACACCTTGATGGCCCGCAGGGCACTGCCCAGGCGGTGATGGTGGTAGCCCGCGACGGCTGTGGCGCCGGCCGGGGCGGCTGATGCTGGGTGAATGGTTGCTGCGCTCATGTCTCCATGGTGGATCGTCGGGCACAAGACCGGCATCGGTCTGCGGAGCCAATTCCGGATGCCCCCGCGTAGCTCTCGGGATGGACCCGCTCCCCCTATGGAGGGTGGAGGTGTCCCCTAGGGGACGGCGGGGCGGACGCCGGAACACGCCGCGGGAAATCCATTGGCCACCGCCCGGACCTGCGCACTAGAATCCCCGCTCTTGCCCGCCTCCCTCCCGGAGTGCTGCCGCCCGGCCGGAAACCGGACGGCGTCCACAGTCACGCAGCCGCGCCGAGCGCGCACTGTCCGTGCAGCCGCCCTTGCAGCAGCCGACCGGAGGCACCGCCTTGTCCACGCCCGCCCACGACCCGCTCGACACCCCCGCCGGCACCCCCACCGGTGGTCCGGCCGCCGATCCCGCCGCTGATCCCGCCGGCGACCCCCTCGCCAGGGAAAGCGCCCATCTCACCGAGTCCCGCGCGGCCCTGCGCGCCATGCGCGAGGACGTCGAGTCCCTCGACATCAGCGACGTCACCGCGAACTGGGTCAACGCCGAGGTGCTCGCCGCGCAGATCGACGAGCGCATCAAGTCGCTGGCCGACCTCAGCGACACCCCGCTGTTCTTCGGCCGCCTCGACTATCTGCACGCTCCGGGCGCTCAGGAGGCCGAGGGCGCGGTGGGCGAGCGGTTCTACATCGGGCGGCGGCACGTGCACGACGCCGAGGGCGACCCGATGGTCATCGACTGGCGGGCGCCGGTCTCGCAGCCGTTCTACCGGGCGTCCAAGAAGGATCCGATGGACGTGGGGCTGCGCCGCCGCTTCGGCTACACCGGCGGTGACCTCACGGCGTACGAGGACGAGCATCTGTCGGACCCCGCGGAGGTGGCGCGCACCAGCAAGCTGCTCCAGCAGGAGATCGAGCGCCCGCGCGTGGGCCCGATGCGGGACATCGTCGCCACCATCCAGCCCGAGCAGGACGAGATCGTACGGTCCGGGCTGGGCGGCACGGTCTGCGTCCAGGGCGGCCCCGGCACCGGGAAGACCGCCGTCGGCCTGCACCGCGTCGCCTACCTGCTCTACGCGCACCGCGAGCGGCTGGCCCGCACCGGCACCCTGGTCATCGGGCCGAACCGGTCCTTCCTGCACTACATCGAGCAAGTGCTGCCCGCGCTCGGCGAGTTGGCGGTGCGGCAGGCCACCGTCGACGACCTGGTCGGGCAGGTGGAGGTACACGGCACGGACGAGGCGGCGGCCGCGCTGGTCAAGGGCGACGCCCGGCTGGCCCAGGTGCTCAAGCGGGCGCTGTACGCGCACGTGACCATGCCCGCCGAGCCGGTCGTGGTGGTGCGCGGCTCGCGCCGCTGGCGGGTCGCGGCGTACGAACTTCAGGACATCGTCCGCGAGTTGCTGGCCCGCGACATCCGCTACGGGGCCGCCCGCGAGGCCCTGCCGCAGCGCATCGCGCACGCCGTGCTGGTGCAGATGGAGCGCTCGGGCGAGGCACCGGACGACCGGGTGCAGGACGCGGTGGCCCGCAACAGCGCGGTGAAGGCGGCGGTCAAGGCGATCTGGCCGCCGGTCGAACCGGCGAAGCTGGTGCTGCGGCTGCTGACCGACGCGGACTTCCTCGCGGAGCACGCGGACGGGCTGCTGTCGGAGGACGAGCAGAAGATCCTGCTGTGGGCGAAGCCGGTGCGCAGCGTGAAGTCCGCCAAGTGGTCGGCGGCGGACGCCGTACTGATCGACGAGGCCACCGACCTCGTACAGCGCACGCACTCGCTGGGGCACGTGGTGCTGGACGAGGCGCAGGACCTGTCGCCGATGCAGTACCGGGCGGTGGGCCGCCGCTGCACGACCGGCAGCGCGACCGTCCTCGGCGACCTCGCCCAGGGCACCACCCCGTGGGCGACCCGCAGTTGGGACGAGGCGCTCGCGCACCTGGGCAAGGCGGAGGGCGTGGTGGAGGAGCTGACCGCCGGTTTCCGCGTCCCCACGGACGTCATCGCGTACGCCTCCCGGCTGCTCCCGCACATCGCCCCCGGCCTCACCCCGGTCGCGTCGGTCCGGGAGAACCCGGGCTTCTTCGACCTGCGCGCGGCCCAGGGCACCGGTGAGGTGGTCGCGGCCTGCGAGGAGTTGCTGCGCAACGCGGGCTCGACCGGTCTGATCGCGGCCGACGCCCGGGTCCCGGCACTGGCCGAGGCGCTCACGGCGGCCGGGATCACCTTCCTGGCACCGGGCGAGGAGACGACCCGGCAGACCCGGCTGACCCTGGTCCCGGCGTCACTGGCCAAGGGCCTGGAGTACGACTACGTGGTCCTCGACGAGCCGCAGGCGGTGGTCGACGGCGAACCCGACGAGCGCACCGGCCTGCGCCGCCTCTACGTGGCCCTCACCCGGGCCGTGTCGGGCCTGATCGTCACCCACACCGCACCGCTGCCGCCCCAGCTGGCCTGACGCCGGGGGCCTGCCGCGCGGACGCCGGTGCGGGAGCGGGCTCGGACCCGAAACCGGGCACGGGCGCGGACCAGGCACGAAGCGGCCCCAGGCCGCCCCCGGGCACGGACACCGGCGCGGGCACCCGCAGCACACCGAGCACCGCTCCCGCGCCGGCACCGGCACCCGCACCCGCACCCGCACCCGCACCCGCAGCGTCCGTTCAGGACCCGCAGCGTCCTTCAGAACCCGTCAGTCCTGTCAGTCCTGTCAGTCCTGTCAGTCCCGTCAGTCCCGTCGAGTTCGTCCAGCGTTCTCCGCCATTCCGTCACCGAGCGGGTCGACACCGGGCCCGACCAGCCGGACGGGCGGGCCGCGCCGCCGATGTGGAAGGCGGTGATGCCCGCGGAGCGGAGGGTCGGGACGTGGTCGAGGCGCAGGCCGCCGCCGACCATGACCGTCGGCTCGTACCCCGGTTCCCGGTCGCGCCCGGCCTCCGCCACCAGGGTGGAGAGCCCGTCGTCCACACCGGCCGCCGAACCGGCGGTCAGGTAGGCGTCGAGGCCGGGCAGGTCCGCGAGCTGTTTGCGCAGGGCGTCGCGGTCGGCGGCCCGGTCGATCGCACGGTGGAAGGTCCACCGGCAGCCGTCCAGTTCGGCGACGATCCGCTCCACCGCCGCCAGGTCCGGGCCCCCGCCCGCGTCCAGGAACCCGAGCACGAACTGGTCGGCCCCGGCCCCCCGCAGCTCCCGGGCCACCCCGGCCAGCCGGTCGACGCCCTCCGGACCACCGGCCGCGAACCCGTCGGAGAGCCGCAGCATCACGCGCAGGTCGATGTCGACGGCGGCGCGGATCCCGACGAAGGTCGGCACCGACGGGGTCAGCCCGTCGGCCGCCATGTCGGTGACCAGTTCGAGGCGGTCCGCGCCTCCGGCCTGGGCGGCGACCGC
Organism: Streptomyces sp. NPDC001270; assembly: GCF_042896695.1. Classification (NCBI taxonomy): domain Bacteria; kingdom Bacillati; phylum Actinomycetota; class Actinomycetes; order Kitasatosporales; family Streptomycetaceae; genus Streptomyces; species Streptomyces sp. NPDC001270. Next base: position 175,555 of record NZ_JBIAXM010000006.1, read on the forward strand.
GTCCTCGACCCCGAGGGCGATCACCTCCAGGACTGCACGCGTGCTCATAGGACCCCTTTCCGACGGTGCTCCCTGGAGCGATGACAGGTCTAGTCCAATTGAGGGTACGCCCGCCCGCCCCGGCCCCGCGAGATCACCCCCGCCGACCGCGGCCCGCCGCACCGGGCCCGGCGGCGGAGCCCGCACCTCCCCGCAAGCCGGCAAGCCAGTCGGCTGGAGCCCGCACCACCCCACGAGCCGTCGACCGAAGCCCGCGCCACCCCGCAAGCCCGCCAACCGAAGCCCACACCCCCCACAAGCCGGCCGTCCGGGCCCCGCACCGCCCCGTGTAGAAGATCACCCGAAGATGTTCAGCTCCCCGGCCGCCGCCCCCGCCAGTTCGTACGACGTCCCGTCGAGCGGGCGGCCCGCGTACAGCCGTACCAGCGTGGCGCTGTCCCCGATGAAGCGGGCCGGGGTGCGCACCCCGCCGGTCGCCCCGAGCCGCAGCGGCTCGTCCAGGTCGTCGAGGTCCGCGTGGACCGGCAGGTGCGACCGCTCCCGGGTCACCCGGGACAGCAGGGTGAGCGCGTGGGGCGTCCCCGGCCCGCCGTACGCCCCGGGCACGCCGAGCGCGTCACGTACGTCACCGGAGTGCACCCTCCCCCACTGCCTGAAGGGCGTGGGGGGACCCCCACCCCAACGCGACCATGTCCAGCACGCCGTCGGCCGCCGCGATCACCGGCCCGGCCTCGGTCATGCCGCGCTCCAGTTCGTCGACGACCTCCGCATGGGTCCACCCGGCCCGTTCGGCGATGTCCCGTCGGTTCGACTCGGCGGAGAACACCCCCTCCTCGAAACGGTTCTCCACCACCCGGATCAGCGCGGCCGAGCAGTGCGCGAGCACGTCCCGGACGGTCCACCCCGGACACCCCGCGGTCGCCCGCGTGAAATCCGTGTCGGGCCGGGACCGCAGCAGCGGCACCAGGGCGTCGCGCTCGACGGCGAGCAGCCGGCCGGGCAGTTCGGGGTCCCGCGGTTCACCTGTACCGGTCGTGCCAGTCATTCCAGTCATGCGGTCCACGCTAGGGCCTGTCCGAAGTCCCGACCCGGGCCCGCGCGTACCGGCGCGGGAGAATGGCCCCATGGCCGACCTCGACGCCCTCCGCATCCGTTGGACCCGTGCCCTGGAAGGAGCCCGCGGCCCCGGCGGCGGCCCCGACCCGCTGCCGTACGCCGACCGCCTCCTGGCCCGCTGGCAGGAACCGCAGCGCCACTACCACACGCTCACGCACCTCACCGCCGTCCTGGACCACGTCGACGTCCTCGTGGACCACGCCGACGACCCCGATGTCGTACGCCTGGCGGCCTGGTTCCACGACGCCGTCTACCTCCCCGACCGCTCCGAGAACGAGGAGCGCTCGGCCCGCCTGGCCGAACGGGCCCTGCCGGAGGCCGGTGTCCCGGCGGACCGGACCGCCGAGGTCGCCCGGCTGGTCCGGCTCACCGTCACCCACGACCCGGCCGACGACGACCCCGACGGACAGGTGCTGTGCGACGCCGACCTGGCGATACTCGCCGCGCCGCCGTCCGCGTACGCCGCGTACACCGCGGCCGTCCGCGAGGAGTACCACTTCGTTCCGCCCGACGCCTTCCGTTCGGGCCGTGCCGCGGTCCTGCGCCAGTTGCTGGAGCTGCCCCGGCTGTTCCGGACGCCGTACGGACAGCGCACGTGGGAGCCGACCGCGCGCTACAACCTCACCGCCGAGCTGGAGCTGCTCACCGGCTGACCCCGGATCCGGGGAATGGCCCGAGCGGGCCGGGTGTTCTTCCCCGATATGCCCGCACCCGACATACGCCGCTCCCGTATGCCCCTTGCCGTCCGTGTCCTCGGACTGTCCGTCTTCGCCCTCGGCACCAGCGAATTCATGCTCTCCGGCCTGCTGCCGGCCGTCGCCGACGACATGAACGTGTCGATCCCCCGGGCCGGCCTGCTGATCTCGGCCTTCGCCATCGGCATGGTGGTCGGCGCGCCGCTGCTCGCCGTGGCCACGCTCCGGCTGCCCCGCCGCACCACCCTCATCGGGCTGCTCGCCGTCTTCGGCCTCGGCCAGGTCGCGGGCGCGCTCGCGCCCTCGTACGGGCTGCTGTTCGCCTCCCGGGTGATCAGCGCGCTGGCCTGCGCCGGGTTCTGGGCGGTGGGGGCGGCGGTGGCCGTCGCCATGGTCGACGAGGGCGTACGGGCCCGTGCGCTCGCCGTGATGATCGGCGGACTGTCCGTCGCGAACGTCCTCGGTGTCCCGGCCGGCGCCCTCCTCGGTGAGCACCTGGGCTGGCGCTCGGCGTTCTGGGCGGTGGCGCTCGCCACCGCCGTCGCGCTCGTGGGCGTCTCGACGCTCGTGCCGCGCATCCCGCGGCCCGCCGAACAACCGCGGCTGCGGCAGGAGTTGAAGATCTACGCGGACCGCCAGGTGCAGGTCGGCATCGTGCTGATCGCGCTCGCCGCGGGCGGGGTGTTCTGCGCGTTCAGCTATCTCGCGCCGCTGCTCACGGACGTGGCCGGGCTCGCCGACGGCTGGGTGCCGATCGTGCTCGCGCTGTTCGGGATCGGCGCCCTGGCCGGTACGACGCTCGGCGGCCGGATCGGCGACGCGCACCTGTTCGGGGTGCTGCTCACCGGGACCGCGGCCTCGACGGTGTTCCTCGTCCTCCTCGCGCTCCTCGGCCAGTTCGCGGCGGCGGCCGTCGTCCTCTCCTTCCTCCTCGGCTGGTCCGCCTTCTACACCGCGCCCGCCCTCAACGCCCGGCTGTTCGACGTCGCCGCCGCCGCCCCGACGCTGGCCGGTGCCACCACCACGGCCGCGTTCAACGTCGGCAACACGGGCGGCCCCTGGCTCGGCGGCGCCGTCATCGACGCCGGCTACGGGTACGCGGCCCCCGCCTGGGCGGGCGCCGCGCTCACGCTCACGGCGGTCGGCGCGGCCGGCGTGTCCCTGCGGCTGCACCGCCGTACGTCCGCGTCCCGCGGCCCGACCGCGTCCCGCGTCGTCACCGGCTCCGACGCCACCCGGCCGGAAAACCAGGTTCGTCCGCGGGGCCGATGACCCGCAAGGCCCAGGGCAGCATGATCCGCCGATACATCGTCTGGCGGAACGAGAACGCCGCCGGCAAGCGCCTCACTGCCCTCGTCCACCGGGCGAACGCCACCTGACCCGCGCCGCCGGCGTCGGTCCTGGGCCGTCAGATCCGGGTCGGTGGCGCGCTCAACGCTGCCGTCAGGAACGTGATCGCCCATCGCCGGGCCGCGTCGCCCGCCACCGGGGACCCGCAGCCGGGGGAGGGCTGCTGGTGGACCTCAAGGCGGTCGACGACCGTCACGGCAAGGATCCCCCGCATCCGGAACCACAGTTCCTCCGGGGAAAGGCCGGGCAGTACGCGCGCGAAGGCTGCGAGGTAGCGCTCGCGGACCGAGTATTCGGCCGGGCCGGTCCAGCTGCGGGCCTCCTCGGCCGGGTCGCTGAGGATCGTCACGATCAGCCGGGACGTCCGGGCGCCGCCCTCGTCGTCGGCCGGCATCTCGTCGAACAGCGGCCCCGCGAATGCCTCCACCAGTTCGCTGACCGACGGGTCGGGGGTCCGGGCGAGCAATGTGTCGAGCCCGGCGCACTGGGCAGCGTTGACGGGCTCGCTCACGCGGCGGGCGACTGCGGCCATCAGCTCCGCCTTCGAGCCGAAGTGGTAGCCGACGGCGGCCAGGTTCGCTCCGGCGAGTTTGGTGATCGCGCGGACCGAGGTGCCGCGGTATCCGTGCTCGGCGAAGAGGCGCTCGGCCGCGTCGAGGATCTGGGTGCGAGTGTCTGGGGTCGCCACACAAGGGACTCTACATATGTTTGAATGAAACGAACGTATGAGTCAAACGAACGTGTGAAAGAGGGCTGTCATGAAGCTGCTCGTGTACGGCGCCGGGGTGTGCGGCAGTCTGTTCGCCGCCCGCATGCATGAGGCCGGCCACGACGTCTCGCTCCTCGCCCGGGGCGAGCGCCTGACCGCCCTGCGCCGGCAGGGAGTGCAGCTCGCCGAGGAAGACAGCCCAGCTGTCAGGCGGGTGCCGGTGCCGGCGATCGAGCACCCGGACGGCGCGTACGACCTGATCACCGTCTTCGTCCGCACCCACCAGGTGAATGCGGTGCTGGAATCACTCGCTGATGTCCAGGGCGACGTGCTGTTCCTGCTCAACTGGGCAGCCGGCCCGGAGGCGCTGGGTGCGGTGATCGGCCACGAGCGGGTGCTGCTCGGCTTCCCCGCCACTGGCGGCACGATGGACGGCGACGTGATCCGCTACCGCAAGACCAATTTCATCACCCGCCGGGTCGTGATGCCGATCGGCGAGCCCGACGGCCGTACCACCCCGCGACTGGTACGGATCGTGGAGACGTTCCGTACCGCCGGGTTCAACGCCAAGGCCGTGCCGCAGATGGATGCCTGGCTCAGGACGCACGCCGCGTTCGAGGTCCCGCTCGGTCAGGCGGTATACGCGGCGGGCGGCCCGGTAGCGCTGGCCGACGCCCCGGACGCGGTCCGCGGCATGCTCCACCTCATGCGGCAGAACCTCGCCGCGATGGAGACGCCGCCGGTACCCCGCGCGTTCGCCGCGTTGCGGGCTCTGCCGCAAGGGCTCCTCGTGGCCATGTTCCGGCGCTTCCTGACGAGCCCGACGGCCGTGCACAGCGGACTCAACGACCCCTCGCCTGCCACGGCGGCCGAACTCAACCGGCTGGCCGAACAGCTCCGTACCCCTGCGGCAGCCCGCTGAGCGACCCAGGACGGCGCAAACCTCACCGCGCACATCACCGCCAGTCCCACAGTCCTCGAACCCAGCTCCGCCGGCTCCACGGACGGCAACCGCTGACCTCATGACCGTTTCGGCAGCAATGGAGCGTCCGGCCTTCGGAGTTGGCGTGGCTTTTACCCCCCTTGCGGCCACGTCCTTCAAATAGCCCGGCACTACAGGGCGAACGTCGGTCGATGCGGCACTAGTCTGCGCGCATGCGTGAACTGGGCGGAGATCAGGTGGACGAGGCCGTCGCGGGCTGTGTGGCGACGCTGCGCGCGGCCGTGGACCGGGACTGGACGGCGGTCAGGGCGGGGTCGCTGGACTGGAGCTGCCGGCAGACCGCCGTGCACCTCGCGAGCGATCTCATCGCGTACGCCGGGCAGTTGGCCGGACGCGCGCAGGAGTCGTACGTACCCTTCGACATCACCCTGGACGGCGAGGGCGACGAGGGCATGCCCGCCGCCGACAGCGCCGGCGTCCTCCAGGTCATCGAGACCACCGGCGTGCTGCTCGCCACCACCGTGCGCACCACCCCGCGCGAGGTGCGCGCCTTCCACCCGTTTCCCTTCCGCAGCGCGGACCGCCAGGGCTTCGCCGCGATGGGCATCGCCGAGGTACTGCTGCACACGCATGACATGGCCACCGGGCTCGGGCTGGCCTACGAGCCGTCGGCGGACCTCGCCGAGTCCGTACTGACCTGCATCTTCCCGCATGTCCGGCCCGGCCCGGCGCCCTGGCCGACGCTGCTGTGGGCGACCGGCCGCGGCGAGCTGCCCGGACGTGCCCCGGTCACCGACTGGCGCTGGTGCAACAACCTCGTCATCCCCGCCGAACGGCTCACCCTCCAGGGCGTACGGCCCGCCGCCGCCCGCGATCTGCGGCTGGGCGGCGACGGCGGCTTCGACTGGATCGACGGCGGCCCGTTCCAGGGCACGCGGGACGCCGCCGGAATGGTGGCCAAGAGCTATGAATCCGGCGTCCACCGGCCGGAGTTCGGGCTGTTCGTGCTGGTCCGGCGGGAGGACGGCCGGGCACTCGGCGGCCTGGGCTTCCACTCGGCCCCGGACGAGGACGGCCGCGTCGAGATCGGCTACGACCTCGCCGAGGCCGCCCGAGGCCAGGGGTACGCCACCGAGGCGCTGGCCGCGCTGGCCGAGTGGGCGTTGGCCAGGGACGAGGTGAACCTGCTGGTCGCCTGCGCCGAACAGGACAATCTGCCGTCGCAGGGCGTGCTGAACCGGACGGGGTTCGTCCGTGCCGACACGGCGGAGGAGGAGACCGCGCACACGGAGCACGGCATGGCCCGTTCGCTCCGGCTCTACGTCCGCCGCTGAGCCACCTGACACCCCTCCGGCCCGCGACTCCAGCCCCACCGAGCCGAGCCACCTGACACCCCGCCGCCCCACGGCTCCAGCCCCGCCGGGCCATCCGACACCACACCAGCCTGCGACTCCAGACCCGCCCCCGCCGGGCCACCGACACCCCACCCCCGACCCGCGTCGCTACACCCGCCGGGCCTGCCGCCCCTTCGGCCTGCGCAGCCCGGCCGCGTACAGCAGCCGCACCACGTCCCGGCTGCGCACCTGCACCGCACCGGCGGCCACCGCGTCCTCGTACCGCTGTGACGGGATGTCGTAGTGATCGCGTTCGAAGGCGCGGCGGGGCACACCCAGGGTGGCGGCGAACAGGTGCAGTTCGTCGTAGGAGACGTCGCTGACGAGGTGTGACCACATGCGTCCGTGTCCCGGCCAGTCCGGCGGGTCGATGTAGACGGTCACGGCTGCCTCACGAGGACGGCACCCCGCCCGTGGCCCGCCCCAGCGAGCCGACCGCCGCGACCTTCACGCCCGCCTGGTGGCACACCCAGTGCGGGTCGGGTCCGAGTTCCGGCTCGACGTCCAGCGCGTGCGGATCGCCGGAGCCGCACACCGGGCACAGCGGCCAGCGCCCGTACCGCTCCAGGAGGGCGTCCTGCACGTCCTGCGCGACCAGCCCGGCGACGTAGGCCGCCCCGTCCGGCCACTGCTCGACCCACCAACGCCGCTGCACGACCGATTCCTCGACCAGCGAGACCACGTCCGCGTCGGCGACCTCACCCGCGACCAGGTCGGCGAGCACCCGGGCACGGGCCGTGTGCAGGGCACGTTCCAGTGGGGTGATGGGATCCATGGCGCCATTGTGCGGGGTCCCGCCCCCGCCACCAAGCCGTACCGCACCCCGCGTCTTTCATCTCACGTCGCCCGTCCCCCGGCCCCCGGCCGGGGCCCCTGCCTCCCCTCCCCCCTGAGACCACGCCGCCGCGGTCTTGACCCCGGCCGCGAGCCGAAAATATCTTTCACGAGTGACCCAGGACGTGAAGGAAATTTTCGGCAGCCCTGGCAGCCCCGGAAACGCGCCGCCCGCCCCGGCCGCCCTCACCGCCAAGGTGCGCACGCTCGCCCCGTCCATGACCCGTTCGATGCAGCGGGTCGCCGAGGCCGTCGCCGGCGACCCGGCCGGCTGCGCCGCCCTCACCGTCACCGGGCTGGCCGAACTCACCGGCACCAGCGAGGCGACGGTCGTCCGCACCGCCCGGCTGCTCGGCTACCCCGGCTACCGTGACCTGCGCCTCGCCCTCGCGGGCCTGGCCGCCCAGCAGCAGTCCGGCCGCGCACCCGCCCTCACCACCGACATCGCGGTCGACGACCCGATCGCCGACGTCGTCGCCAAACTCGCCTACGACGAGCAGCAGACCCTCGCCGACACGGCCGCCGGTCTCGACACCGCCCAGCTGGGCGCGGCGGTCGCCGCGCTCGCCGCCGCACGGCGCACCGACGTGTACGGGATCGGCGCGTCGGGACTGGTCGCCCAGGACCTCACCCAGAAGCTGCTGCGCATAGGCCAGATAGCCCACGCCCACAGCGATCCGCACCTCGCCGTGACCAACGCGGTGCAGTTGCGCTCCGGGGACGTGGCCATCGCCATCACCCACTCCGGCTCGACGGGGGACGTCATCGAGCCGCTGCGGGCCGCCTTCGAGCACGGCGCCACCACGATCGCCGTCACCGGGCGGCCGGACGGTCCGGTCACCCAGTACGCCGACCACGTGCTCACCACCTCCACGGCCCGGGAGAGCGAGCTGCGACCGGCCGCGATGTCCTCGCGCACCAGTCAACTCCTCGTCGTGGACTGCCTGTTCATCGGAGTGGCGCAGCGTACGTACGAGACGGCCGCGCCCGCGCTGGCCGCTTCCTACGAGGCGCTCGCCCACCGGCACCGCTGAGCACCGGGTGCTCCGCGGGTCCCCCAGGAAGAACCGCGTCGCCTCTCGCCTGCGGGCGGCGCGGAGGCGGGTCGCTCCCCCGAGTTCTCGGTTCCCGGTTCCCGGCTCGGCTCGCACACTCGAACAGAGGGACCCCCGTTCCCGGCGCCCCGCGCGCGGGGAATGCCGAACCGCAGCGGACTTCGCTCGCTCCACCCGCACCGCACGCCTGAAAAGCACGGAAAAGAGCCGCTCGCCATGACCTCCACGTCCGACCCCCGTCAGCTCCGCGCCCAACTCGACACGCTCACCACCGAAGCCTTCCGGCCGGAACTCGCGGACATCGACCGGCTGCCCACCCTGGAGATCGCCCGGCTGATGAACGGCGAGGACAGCGCCGTACCCGCCGCCGTGGCCGCCTGTCTCCCGCGGATCGCCGCCGCCGTCGACGCGATCGCCGCGCGCATGGCCCGCGGCGGCCGGCTGATCTACGCGGGCGCCGGCACCGCGGGCCGCCTCGGCGTGCTGGACGCCTCCGAGTGCCCGCCCACCTTCAACACCGACCCCGCCCGGGTCGTCGGCCTGATCGCGGGCGGCCCCGCGGCCATGGTCACCTCCGTGGAGGGCGCCGAGGACTCGCCGGACCTGGCCCGCGCGGACCTCGACGCCCTCGCGCTCACCCCCGACGACACGGTGGTCGGCGTCTCCGCCTCCGGCCGCACCCCCTACGCCGTCGGCGCGGTCGCGCACGCCCGCGCTCTGGGTGCCCTGACCGTCGGCCTGGCCTGCAACGCGGACAGCGCGCTCGCGGCGGCGGCCGAACACGGCATCGAGGTCGTCGTCGGCCCCGAGCTGCTCACCGGCTCCACCCGGCTGAAGGCCGGTACGGCGCAGAAGCTGGTCCTCAACCTGCTGTCGACGATCACGATGATCCGGCTGGGCAAGACGTACGGAAACCTGATGGTCGACGTCCGCGCCTCCAACGACAAGCTGCGCGCCCGCTCCCGCCGTATCGTCGCGCTGGCCACCGGCGCCACGGACGGGGAGATCGAGCGGGCCCTGGCCGAGACCGGCGGCGAGACGAAGAACGCGATCCTGACCATCCTGGCCGGTGTCGACGGCCCGACGGCCGCCCGCCTTCTGGAGGAGTCGGACGGTCATCTGCGTGCCGCGCTGGCGGTCGCGGGCGGCTGACCCGCACGCTCGGGGAGTGCGCATCGACCCCGCCTCCACCGCCGCCGCGCTGCTCCCCCTGGTCGGCGGCCCCGCCAACGTCACCTCCGTCGCCCACTGCATGACCCGGCTGCGGCTGGGCCTGGCCGACGCCTCGGCGGCCGACGCGGCCGGGCTGCGCGCGCTGCCCGGGGTGCTGGGCGTGGTGGTGGACGGGCCGTCGTACCAGGTGGTGCTGGGACCGGCGGCGGTGGCCGGCGTCACGGCCGAGGTCGAACGCCTGACAGCGGAAGCAGCAGCCGGGACGACCGGGACAGGCGGTACGACCGGAACAGGCGGCACCACCGGGACAGGCGGTACGACCGGAATCCTCGCGCCGACCGGGACGGCGGAGGCCACCGGGACGACCGAGGTCACCGGCGCAGCCCCCACGACCGCCGCCGAACTGGCCGCGCGGGGCGCCGTGCTGCGGGAGGAGCGGCGCCGCCGCAACGCGACCCCGGTCAAAGCCGCGCTGCGCCGCGTCGCGGCCGTCTTCGTGCCGCTGATCCCGGCGTTGATCGGCTGCGGCATCCTCGCCGGGCTGGCCGGACTGCTGGCCAATGCGCACTGGCTGCCCGGCCTGACGCCCGCCCTCACCGCCATCGCCTCCGCCTTCATGGCACTGATCGCGGTGTTCGTCGGATACAACACGGCGAAGGAGTTCGGCGGTACGCCGGTGCTCGGCGGGGCGGTGGCGGCCGTGGTGGTCTACCCGGGCGTGGCGCAGGTGACGGCGTTCGGTGTGCGCCTGACGCCCGGCCAGGGCGGGGTGCTGGGCGCGCTGGCGGCGGCGCTGCTCGGCACGTACGTGGAGAAGTGGTGCCGCGGCCGGGTACCGGGCGCGCTGGACGTCCTGCTCACCCCGACCGTCACGGTCCTCACCGCGGGCCTGGTGACGCTGTACGGCCTCATGTACGCGGCCGGTGCCGTGGCCACCGCCATCGGCACGGCGGCGGACTGGCTCCTGGCCACCACCGGCGCGTTCGCCGGGCTGGTGCTCGGCGGTCTGTTCCTGCCCCTCGTCATGCTGGGCCTGCACCAGGCGCTGATCCCCATCCACACCACCCTCATCGAGCAGCAGGGCTACACCGTCCTGCTGCCCCTGCTGGCCATGGCGGGCGCCGGCCAGGTGGGCGCGGCCCTCGCGGTGTACGTCCGGCTGCGCCACGACACCTCCCTCCGTACGACGATCAGGTCGGCGCTCCCGGCGGGGCTGCTGGGCGTCGGGGAGCCGCTGATCTACGGGGTGTCGCTGCCGCTGGGCCGGCCGTTCCTGACCGCCTGCGCGGGCGGCGCGGCGGGCGGGGCCTTCGTCGGCTTCTTCGCGATGCTCGGCGACAAGGTGGGCGCGACGGCCATCGGCCCGTCCGGCTGGGCCCTGTTCCCGCTCCTGGCGGGCAACCGGCCACTGGCCCTGACGGCGTCGATCTACGCGGGCGGCCTGCTGACCGCCTATGTGACGGGCTTCGCCGCCACCTACGCGACGGTCCCGGCCCTCCGACCTGAACCAGGCGGAGAACCGGGACCGAGCGGGGAACCCGGACCGCGCGGAGAACCAGGTCCCGGCAGGGAACCGGGACCGGGCGGCGTCAGCTGAGCGTCTTCAGCGCGCCCCCGTCGTACGGCTTCAGCTCGTCGAACCGGCCCTCGAGGACCTTCGCCGCCCACTCCGGGTCCTGGAGCACCGCGCGCCCGACCGCCACCAGGTCGAACTCGTCCGCCTCCAGCCGGTCCAGGAGGTCGTCGATGCCCCTGACCGCCGAGCCCTCACCCCGGAAAGCCGTGCTGAAGTCACCGTCGAGACCGACCGAACCCACGCTGATGACCGGCTTGCCCGTGAGCTTCTTGGTCCAGCCGGCCAGGTTGAGGTCGGAGCCCTCGAACTCGGGGAGCCAGTAGCGGCGGGTGGAGGCGTGGAAGGCGTCCACACCGGCCGCGGCCAGCGGGGTCAGGATCGCCTCCAGTTCCTCGGGGGTCTCGGCGAGCCGCGCGTCGTAGTTGTCCGACTTCCACTGCGAGTAGCGGAAGGTGACCGGGAAGTCGGCGGAGACGGCCGCGCGCACCGCGGCCACGACCTCCGCCGCGAACCGGGTCCGGGCCACCGGGTCCCCGCCGTACGCGTCGGTACGCCGGTTGGTGCCCGCCCACAGGAACTGGTCGAGCAGATAGCCGTGGGCGCCGTGCAGCTCCACCCCGTCGAAGCCGATGCGCTCCGCGGCCACCGCCGCCTCGGCGAAGGCGCCGATCACGGCGTCCAGGTCGGCCTGCGTCATCGCGTTGCCGGTGCCCTCGGTGCCGTCGAGGCGCAGCCCGGAGGGGCCGACCGCGGGCGCGTCCGGGAACGGCGGCTGCCCCTGCTCGCGGACCATGCCGATGTGCCACAGCTGCGGGAAGATCGTGCCGCCCGCCGCGTGCACCGCCTCGGCGACCCGGGCCCAGCCCGCCAGCTGCTCCGTGCCGTGGAACCGCGGAATCCGGTCGCTCTGTCCGGCCGACTCGTGACCCACGTAGGTGCCTTCGGTGACGATCAGTCCGACACCTGCGGCGGCCCGCCGGGCGTAGTACGACACGACGTCCTCGCCCGGGATGCCGCCCGGTGAGAACGAACGGGTCATCGGGGCCATCGCGATCCGGTTGGGGACCGTGACCCCGTTGATCGCGATCGGGCGGGCGAGAACCTGGGCCGCGCGGGAGGCGGACGTGGCGCTGACGGTCACCTGGGTACTCCTCGGTGCTGGGGACGTGATGGGGGATATGACGGGGGGGATCGACACAGGCAGTGTGTGCATGCGCATCCGTACAGCACCTGAAGCAACCTCGGCACCCTCCGCCAGATTCCACCCCGACCGCTTTGTGACCCGGAACATAGCCCTCCGGCCTCACCTCAGCGGGGCGGCTCGATCGCCCCCAGCAGACTGGCCTCCCGGTTCAACCGCCGCACCCGCTCCCGCAGCACCTCACCCGGCGCCGCCGCCTCGGCGGACTCCGGCGGACAGTCCCACTCCCGCCCACCACCAACGGGCCGCAACTGCACACACCCGCCCACGTGATCCATCACCTCACCGAGCCGCCCGCTCCGTAGATCGACGACATACCGGCCGACCGCGGGCCGCTCCCCGCTCACGCCCCACCGCCCCGCGCCACCCCCCGCAGCGCAGCCGCCAGCCGCGCGGCCACCCCGAGATTGCAACGCCCCAGATCGACCAGGGCGTACGGCTCCTCCTGCCCGGCCGACAGCGGATCCACCCCGAGCCCCGGCAGGATGATGCCGACGTCGCGCAGAGCCGAGCGCAGTTGCCCCACCGCCTCCTCGGTCGTCCGAGCGGACCGCGCGACCTCCGCCGCGCCCTTCATCTCTTCCATCCCACACCTCCACGCTGAGTTCGTGATTCGCAACACAGCGTGGCCGCCGGACTCCTAACCTGGCGAGACGCCACACCCCAACAAGATCGGGTGTCGGACGGGGAGGAATGCCATGCCCGGACCGAAGGACCTCGACCCGTCGTCGTCACCGCGCGCCCTGCTGGGCGCGGAGTTGCGGCACGCACGGGACACGGGAGAGGAAGGGCCTCAGTCAGGCCCAGTTGGGCCAACGGCTGTTCGTGAGCGGATCGTTCATCGGACAGTTGGAGACGGGATCCCGGCGGATGCAGCAGGAGTACGCGGTGCTGCTGGACGAAGTCCTGGGAACGGCGGATTTCTTCACGCGCAATTGCGCGGCAGTGGCCAAGTCGAAGTATCCGGAGCACTTCGCCGAAGCGGCAGAGGCGGAAGCGAGCGCCACAGCGATCAGGGAGTACGCGCCGCTGCTCATCCCCGGACTGCTCCAGACACCCTCCTACGCGGCTGCCGTCTGCCGGGCCTACCAGCCAACGGCACCCGAGGAGGCGATCGACAAGCTGGTGGCAGCCCGGATGGAGCGTGCCCACATCCTCGACAATCCAACAGACCCTTTGTTGTGGGCGGTGATCGACGAGGCCGCACTGCGCCGGGTGACGGGCGGACGTGCGGTGATGGCGGAGGCCCTGCGGCACATCGCCGACCTGGCCGACCGGGGCCGTGTCATCGCGCAAGTCCTGCGATTCGAGGCGGGAGCGCACGCCGCAATGCAGGGCGCGATCAAACTGATGGACTTCGAGGAAGCCCCTCCGCTGGTGTATTTCGAGGGAGTCGGCACCGGACGCCTGGAGGACGACCCGGCCGTCATCCGTCACCAGCGGTTCACGTACGAACTCCTCACGGCCTGCGCGCTCTCCCCGGAGAACTCCCTGGTCCTCATCGAGGCCATGGCGCAGGATTACGCGCATGAGGACCATCCCTGAGTACGACCCGGCCGGGGCCACCTCCGCCTGGTACAAGTCCAGCTACAGCGGCGGCAGCGGCGGAAACTGCCTGGAAGTAGCCCGCTGGCGCAAGTCGACGTACAGCGGCGGCGACGGCGGAAACTGCCTCGAAGTAGCCGACGGCCACCCCGCCCTCATCCCCGTCCGCGACTCCAAGAACCCCCACGGCCCGAAGCTCGCGTTCCGACCGGACGCCTGGTCGGCGTTCATCAAAAACGTCGGCAACCTGGGCGCTTGAGCCTCGGGCACCGAGCCCCGAGCCCTCTTTGCAAGGAACGGGTGGAGGTCCCAACCCGCCCTCCCACCCTGCGAGTTGACTTGACGCAACCGACTTGCAACGGAGGGTGACAACCGTCTAGCGTCCCGCATAACGAATCAGCCCCCGCCAGGTGCGCCAACACCTGCGGGGGCTTGACCGACGAGATCGAACACCCAAAGAAAGCGATCCCGCGGCTACCGACGAGATCGAAATGAGGTCGATCCCGTGGCTGACGCCAATGCTAGTGCTGCCCACCCGTCCGCGCATCCGACCCCGCCCCCGATGGCCAATCCGGGTTACGGAAAACGTTCGACTCCTGACCAACTCCCCCGTACCAACCTCGACTTCGCGCATCTCCCGCCCCGCGAGGCAGCCATCGCCGCGTACGTCGACCGCCTCCCCGACGGCGCCGACATCTCCGTGAAGACGCTGGCCAACACAACCCCGTACGGCCAATGCGCCCTCCGCACCGCCCTCAACCGACTCGTAACCGCAGGCCACTTGAGGCGCGGCCGGGAACGGCTGGAGACCACGGCCGGAGGAACCCGCTGGATCACCCGAACGTGGTGGTCCCGGACCGCGCGCGACGACACGTGGTGGGCGGCGTTCACCCGCGGCGACGCACCGGAACCCGGACAGCCTCCAGGACCGCCGCCGGACCAGCCGCCAGCCGACCACCGCGGCCCCACCCGGACCCGCGCCCACACCCTCCTCGCCGCCCTGGGCCGCACGGCCCCGGTGCTGTCGCTCTCCGCCGCCGACTGCGCGGCCCTCGCCCCGCTCCTGACGGACTGGTTCACCCGGGGCGCCACCGACGAGTCCGTACTCCGCGCCCTGACCGAGGGCCTGCCCACCCCGGTCCACCACCCGGCCGCCCTGGTCCGCCGCCGCCTGCTGGACAAACTCCCGCCCGAACCCGTACGGCAGTCACCCCGCCCGCCCCTCCGCCTCCTGGAGTGCGCGAAGTGCGGAGTCCCCGGACGCCCGGAGGCCCTGCCGGGAGGCGTGTGCAGCGGCTGCCGTGGCGAACGCGCCCCCACACAACCCCGTACGCCCCTGCCCGCCCCCGCAGTCCGAGCCCGCGCGGACAAGATCCGCGCTGCGATGTCCACGACACCTCTGAACAACCGACCGGACAACCAACCGAACAACCGCCCACAGGACAGGACACCCCCATGACGGCTCCTACGGTCCGCCGAGATCACTCCGATGCACCATGGAGGGAAGGAGGCAACGCCATGACCCCTGACACCGCTGACCGCCCGCAGATGTCCGTCGAGGACTTCGAGGAACTCGTCCGCAGGGCTCCGCGAGAGCTGCGGAACCGGCTGGAGTTCCTCGGCGGAAGGCTGTGCATTCGGCACGGCCCGCTCGACGTCGAGGAATTCGAGGAACTGGCCGCGGCGGCCCCAGAGACCGTGCGGCTCGAATACATCAACGGAAAAGTCGAGGTCAAGGCAGTGCCGGACGGCAACCACGGCGAGATCTTCATGTGGCTGCTCCGCCAGTGCATGCAGCAGCGCCCCGAGCTGAACCTCATGCCCGAACGGGGCGTCAAGGCCGAGGCATACCGCAAGGGCCGCGCCCGCACCGACGGGTTCCTCGCACCGGTGGGCCACTTCAGGAGTCACGGCGAATGGTCCGCCCCCGACGGCGCACTCATGGCCGTAGAGATCACCTCCCACGACCGCGACACCGACCAGCGCGATCGGATCGACAAGCCCATCGGCTACGCGGCGGCCGAGATCCCCGTCTACCTCCTCATCGACCGCGACAACAACACCATCGTCGTCCACAGCGAACCCAAGGCCGGCCGCTACCAGCAGACCCAGTCGTACCCCTGGGGCACGACCGTCGAACTCCCCGCCCCGGTGAGCATCACCCTCGACACCGAAGAACTCAAGGAATACGCCGACTGACGCCCATGCCCATCGAGGGCCGGCGCGGTGGAGCGTGAGTCAGCCGTAGGCGCGCCCGATCGGCTGTCGTGAACCGTGGAACGACCTGATCCGTTGTGTCTTGGAACGCCGCAGAAGACTCAACCAGGAGGAAACCACCGTGCTACCACCAAGAGCCGCCGAACTCCCTGAAGCAGAAAGGAAATTCTGGGAGGAAACGAGAAACATCTACTACGAAAATGATTCACGGAGTTCCACAAGAGAGAGAACACCCGAGCTGGCGAAAGCGTGGGAACACGGATATAATTCCGGCCGCCAGAATCACCCGGCCCCATACTCTGAGATCCATAAATACGACTTGTTTGTGCAGAAGTTGGCCAAGACGGCAGATGACAACCATGAAAGCTTTTGGGATCCCGGTACTTGGGTCCACTACATGCATAAATCGGGCTACGAGTTCGGCGCTCTGGAGAAGAAGTACGGATCGCGGGACGCTGCCCTGCAGAAGAAGATAGACATGTTCTGGCAGCCAGGGGATCGTCCTCGGCGGCCTGAGAGTGATGCCACCCTGGCCGTGCGGCATACCGCGAACCGCGTCGCCACGCGGCTCAGGGAGATAACGGGGATCTCCCAGAACCGCGATACCCGCGACGCTCGTGCCGCCGGAGCGCCACTGGGCAGCGGCGGTGCTGCCACGGAATCGGCCGAACGGCTGTTGCCGTCGGCCGCCTCGGTGGCTTCCTTCCTCCCGGAGGGAACCGACACGGAGTGGTCGCGGCCCGCTTCGCCCGATCAGCGGCCGTCGGCGGCCACCCCGCGCCCCATTGCCCTCGATCTCGGACCCGCCCGTAATAAGAGGTCCGCCCGCTGAAGGAGCAGGGAAGACACTCATGGCATGAATAACAAAACGCCGCCGGATCCACCCTGATCCACCCGACGGCAGAACCGTAATTCCCTGAAAGAACGACCGGACCGGACACCACTCCCTTGCCGCGGATCCCTCGACCAGAGTGGTCCGACACACCACCTCGACCCTTACCGTCCGGGGCCGACAAACCACCGCTAGCGTGCCGGGCCCCCCGCGCCGCGCCCCCGCCCCGAAGGCTGGAAGTTACCCCGGTGGGCCGGGGGAAGGTTCCCCCTTTCCACCTGACCCTCCTGCCTCGGCGGAGCGCACTGATAAGGCGACATGCCGACGGGTGGCCGAGGAGCGGAGGCCATATGACTCTGCTGGCTCCGCCGCGCATCCGCCCCCTGATGCAATTCTTGATACCTCTGATACATCTTCGTGTAATTTTGCCATCGGCCGGGATCCTGCCGGACGGAATCTCTTGCCCACCTTGCCTCGTTGTAGAGATCCTGCGTCGCAGACGGCGGCTGCGGGGGCGACGCGTCGTTCCAGGACGGGTGAGGACTGTTGTTCCAGTCCTGGGAAAACACTCGAAACTGCTCTGAGTCCGCATTCTTATGCCTGGCCCACCACTCGGCGTAAGACCAGAGATTTCCGTCCACCCCTGCGTGTTCGGTGTGCTGCCCGGACCGCGCATACCACTCGGCATACTGGTGACGGAACTGCTCGTATTCCGATGCCCGGCCCTCTCTGGCATTCTGCGTCGCCGCACGGACGTTCTCCGGCGTCAGCGCCCATTCCAGTCTCCGCCGCGCATCCCGTACTTCCGGCGCAGCCAGCAGATTGTCCGCAGACCCGATCAGCCGGTCGTGCCCATCGCGCTCGTCCGGCATGCTGAACACGTCCGCACCGCCGATGTACAGGGTAGATATCCCTTTGTAATGGATGATTTCCTGCTGATGACGGAAGGCCACCTCGCGGAGAGTGGCCAGGACGTCGATCCCCCCGGGTACATTCGGCATGGAGTACCGCGCGTATTCCCCCTCATTGACCCACAGCGGTTTGGGTCCTGCCGGATCCCGGTCCCGGCTGGAACTGACATACACCGTTTCTCTGTGGTTGTTCTGGTAGTACTGGATACTGGAGGGAACTTTATCGCTTTTATTCTCGAACCCGTCCCTGAAGACAATTCCGAGGCCGCGCTCCCTCGTGTGGGTCTCAAAGCGGTAGAGCGGATCACGGTCCAACCTATGAGCGATCTCATAGTCGGCAGCCGGTCCGCTGTTGGCCACCGTGAGATATACCGGGTCGACGCCGTATCTGGATTCCCCGGAACCCACCGTTTCCACCGGGTCCGGCCCGACCCTCCTCCCGGGAAAGGCTTCCCATGCCTGCCGGAAGTCCTCTGGAGTACTCTCGAAGCCCTCGTAGGAACCCCCGGAATCGCTGTCTGCCGCCGAGCCGAAAGATCTGGCCGGGGAGTAATCGTCCCGCGCCCGCTCCACCATCCGAGAGTCACTCCTCCTGTGTTCGGGCATGTGACAGCGCAGAAGTCACCGCCGACTCCGACCGGCCCTACGCCCAGCTTCCACTTGCTCCAGTTTCTTCCACCTCCTGAAACGGCTGAAAATACCGACCGGTTCACCAGCCCCGAGCCCTGGCAAGGGCATCTCGAACATGACGACGAGTGGCCGCTGCGAAAGCAACCGCCGCGGCGGTCCGCGCGCTCGCCAAGGATCCACGCCCGGCACTGCTTCAGCGGAACACGGAGATCAGAGCGGTAGGTCGTCCGGAAGTACCCGGAACGCCTTGTGACGACCCAGCGGGCGTACGGCCCGGAAGTCCCGCCGGTCGAGGGTGAGGATCGCGTCCGTGTCGTAGTCGGCGGCCAGCGCCACGTTCACCGCGTTGGCGAGATCGAGGTCCAGCGCGCGATAACGGACCCGGACGGACTGGGCGGCACCCAGCTGGGCCTCAGTGATCTCCGGCATGACCACACGCCCGCGGCTCATCCAGCGCCGCAGATCGTCGACGGCGCTGAGAGCGGCATCCCGCCCCAGCTCGCGCGTGGCGACGTGGTCCAGCTCCGCGAGCAGAAGTGGGGACATGACCAGGAGACCGGCCGCCATGATCGCCTCGTTGGCCGCCCCGTGCTCCGGGTGATGCAGGTCCAGGGCCGCCAGGAGGCCGGACGTGTCGGCGATGACAATGATCACGCAGCGGTCCCGGGCTCGGAGCCGGCCTCGCGCCGGACCGCGTCGGCGACCGTGTCCCGGACCTCGGCCTTGGACGGGGTACGGCCCGGACCTTCGAAGGTGCGCGAGAAAAGCGGCTCGTCCCAGACCCTGTTCGCCATGGCCGCGAGGTGGATGCCCTGACGGATGATCTCCGCCTCGCTTATCCCGCGCCGTCTGGCGGCCTCCTTGATGATCGCCAGATCCTCGGGGTCGGCGTAGACATTCGTGCGCTTCATCGACATGTACCAATGCTAGGTCATGTACCAGATTGACACATGTCATATGAACCGGTGGGCCGCTCGCTACCGGACAGGCCGCCGCAACGCCCGAGGGCGGCACCCCCCGTCACAGACAGGGAGTACCGCCCTCGGAAAAGGACAGGTGATCCAGGAAGGATCAGAAGTCCATGTCACCGCCCGGCATGCCGCCCGGAGCGGCCGCGGCGGCCTTCTCCGGCTTGTCGGCGATGACGGCCTCGGTGGTGAGGAACAGCGCGGCGATGGAGGCGGCGTTCTGCAGAGCGGAACGCGTGACCTTCGCCGGGTCGATGATGCCCTCGGCGACCAGGTCGACGTACTCACCGGTCGCGGCGTTCAGGCCGTGACCCGGGGTGAGGTTGCGGACCTTCTCCACCACGACGCCGCCCTCAAGGCCGGCGTTGACGGCGATCTGCTTGAGCGGGGCCTCCAGGGCGAGCTTGACGGCCTGCGCGCCGGTCGCCTCGTCGCCGTCCAGCTCCAGCTTCTCGAAGACGCTGGTGGTCTGGAGCAGGGCCACGCCACCGCCGGCGACGATGCCCTCCTCGACGGCCGCCTTGGCGTTGCGCACGGCGTCCTCGATGCGGTGCTTGCGCTCCTTCAGCTCCACCTCGGTGGCGGCACCGGCCTTGATGACGGCCACGCCGCCCGCGAGCTTGGCCAGGCGCTCCTGGAGCTTCTCGCGGTCGTAGTCGGAGTCGCTGTTCTCGATCTCGGCGCGGATCTGGTTGACCCGCCCGTTGACCTGCTCGGAGGAGCCGGCACCGTCGACGATGGTGGTCTCGTCCTTGGTGATGACGACCTTGCGGGCGCGGCCCAGGAGGTCCAGGGTCGCGTTCTCCAGCTTGAGGCCGACCTCCTCGGAGATGACCTCGCCGCCCGTGAGGATGGCGATGTCGCCGAGCATGGCCTTGCGGCGGTCGCCGAAGCCCGGGGCCTTGACGGCGACGGACTTGAAGGTGCCGCGGATCTTGTTGACGACCAGGGTCGACAGGGCCTCGCCCTCGACGTCCTCGGCGATGATCAGCAGCGGCTTGCCCGACTGCATGACCTTCTCCAGGAGCGGGAGCAGGTCCTTGACGGAGCTGATCTTGGAGTTGGCGATCAGGATGTACGGGTCGTCCAGGGACGCCTCCATACGCTCCATGTCGGTCGCGAAGTACGCGGAGATGTAGCCCTTGTCGAAGCGCATGCCCTCGGTGAGCTCAAGCTCAAGACCGAAGGTCTGCGACTCCTCGACGGTGATGACGCCTTCCTTGCCGACCTTGTCCATGGCCTCGGCGATCAGCTCGCCGATCTGGGTGTCGGCGGCGGAGATGGAGGCCGTGGAGGCGATCTGCTCCTTGGTCTCGACGTCCTTCGCCTGCTCCAGCAGGGCGGTGGAGACGGCCTCGACGGCCTTCTCGATACCGCGCTTCAGGGCCATCGGGTTGGCACCCGCGGCGACGTTGCGCAGGCCCTCCTTGACCAGGGCCTGGGCGAGGACGGTCGCGGTGGTCGTACCGTCACCGGCGACGTCGTCCGTCTTCTTGGCGACTTCCTTGACCAGCTCGGCGCCGATCTTCTCGTACGGGTCCTCCAGCTCGATCTCCTTGGCGATGGAGACACCATCGTTGGTGATCGTGGGGGCGCCCCACTTCTTCTCAAGGACGACGTTGCGGCCCTTGGGGCCGAGGGTGACCTTGACGGCGTCGGCGAGCTGGTTCATACCGCGCTCAAGGCCGCGCCGCGCCTCCTCGTCGAACGCGATGATCTTGGCCATGTGAAGTGGTCCCTCCAGGACTGGGGGTGATTCCAACGGACCGCGCCCGCGCCCGCGACGGACGGCTCGTCGGCCTCGTGGTTCCTTGCCCCACCCGGCCTACGGGCCTCACCGACCCGGTCCTTCATTGTCACTCTCACCTTCAGAGTGCTAACGCCAATGATTAGCACTCGGGTGGGTCGAGTGCAAGGCGCGCCCGCGAAGCGGGCTCCAAGGGGTGGTGGTCGGGTGACGGGTGGGAGCAAGGCGCGCCCGCGAAGCGGGCTCCAAGGGGTGGTGGTCGGGTGACGTGGCTCCACGAATGGAAGTGGTCGGCTTCCGGCGTGCCGGGGGTGCGTCAGCCGTGCGCGAACACGCGTCGGCGCGCCCCCGGACGGCGACGGGAGCACGCAACGGGGAACAGGTGCCGGGAACAGGTGCCGGGACGGCGACCGGAACGGATGACGACTCCGGCGCGAGGACATAAGGACATGACGAAGGACCCGTACCCGTAAAGGTGCGGGTCCTTCGTGACAAGAAAATTCAGGCGGTGACGCGAACCATGTCGGCCTGCGGGCCCTTCTGACCCTGCGAGATCTCGAACTCGACCCGCTGGCCCTCTTCCAGGGTGCGGTAGCCGTCCATCTGAATGGCGCTGTAATGGACGAAGACGTCCGCACCACCGTCGACCGCGATGAAGCCGTACCCCTTCTCCGCGTTGAACCACTTGACGGTGCCCTGAGCCATGCCTAACTCCCCTATTACTGGCCCTTGCACAGATCCACACCTCGCGGACCCGGGTCAGACCTCACCCCCCAAGGTTTGGGGGCGTGCGCCGGAACGCGTCGACCGCGGCTGAATGTATCTGTCCAACTGCCGTCTGCAACAGGTCAATCGGACGAGAAATCTGGACGTACCCGGTCGGGAATCTCCCGAGAATTCACCAGAATTCAGGGCAAGTCGGGCCTCATAAAAGGAGTAAAAGCCACAAAAAACGCGCACAGATTGGCGACTTCTTGCGGGGCGCGCGGAATGATTCCAGGGACCGCGCCCCGGGCGTGGGGCTCGCGTTCCCCAACTCTACCGCGCTCAACCCCACTGAATTGCCCCCTCCGCTTCTCTCACGGAGGGGGCAATTCGATGAACAGTCGGTGACAGGCGTAACCGAAGGTAACGAGGGGTCAGCCGCCGGCCACGGCCGGGATGATGGAGACGCCCGCGCCCTCCGGGGTGACGGTCTGAAGGCCCTGCTCGAAGCGGACGTCGTCGTCGTTCACGTACACGTTGACGAAGCGGCGCAACTGGCCCTGGTCGTCCAGGACCCGGGCGGCGATGCCCGTGTGGTTCTTCTCCAGGTCGGCGATCACCTCACCGAGGGTGGCACCCTCGGCGCTCACCTCGGCCTGACCGCCGGTATAGGTGCGCAGGATGGTGGGGATACGAACGGTGACGCTCATGCGGTGTGACCTCCGGTCGGGTGCACAGGTGGTACGGCGGGGAAGGGGAGTGACGGGCTCCGCCGGCCCGCGGCACGCATACGACCTCGGATGCGGCCTCGGACGGCGTCTCGGACACGGGCTCGGTCAGGACCGGCCGGCGGCACGCCGCCAGTCATGCGGAACCGCCGGTCATGCGGAACCGCCAGTCATGCGGAACCGCCGGTCATACGAGGCCGGCCGCTCGGAAGGAGTCCAGGTTCGGACGGATGGTGGCGGTCAGGCCGGTGCCGGCCACCGCGTCGAGGGTCTTGAGGCCGTCGCCGGTGTTGAGGACGACCGTGGTGAGCGCGGGGTCGAGGACACCGTTCTCGATCAGCTTCTTCGTCACGCCCACGGTCACCCCGCCGGCCGTCTCCGCGAAGATGCCCTCGGTCTGCGCCAGCAGCTTGATCGCGTCGACGATCTGCTCGTCCGTGACGTCCTCCACGGCGCCGCCGGTGCGGCGGGCGATGTCGAGGACGTAGGGGCCGTCGGCCGGGTTGCCGATCGCCAGGGACTTGGCGATGGTGTTCGGCTTCTGCGGCCGGACCACCTCGTGTCCGGCCTTGAACGCGGCCGACACCGGCGAGCAGCCCTCGGCCTGCGCGCCGAAGATCTTGTAGGGCCGGTCCTCGACGAGGCCCAGCGCGATCAGCTCCTTCAGCCCCTTGTCGATCTTGGTGAGCTGGGAGCCGGAGGCGATCGGGACGACGATCTGGTCGGGCAGCCGCCAGCCGAGCTGCTCGCAGATCTCGTACGCCAGGGTCTTGGAGCCCTCCGCGTAGTACGGCCGCAGGTTGACGTTGACGAAGCCCCAGCCCTCGCCGGCCGGGTCGCCGATCAGCTCGGAGCAGAAACGGTTCACGTCGTCGTAGGTGCCCTCGATGCCGACGAGGTCACCGCCGTAGACCGCGGCCATGACGACCTTGCCCTGCTCCAGGTCGTGCGGGATGAACACGCAGGAACGCAGGCCCGCGCGGGCGGCGGCGGCGCCGACGGCTCCGGCCAGGTTGCCGGTCGAGGAGCAGGAGAGGGTGGTGAAGCCGAAGGCGCGCGCCGCCTCCAGCGCCTGGGCGACCACCCGGTCCTTGAAGGAGTGCGTCGGGTTGCCGGAGTCGTCCTTGACGTACAGGCCGCCGGTGACGCCCAGCTCGCGGGCCAGGTTGTCGGCCTGGACCAGCTTGGTCCAGCCGGGGTTCAGATTGGGCTTCCCGGCCACGTCCGCGGGGACGGGCAGCAGCGGCGCGTAGCGCCAGATGTTCGCGGGTCCCGCCTCGATCGTGCGGCGCAGCTCCTCGGTGTCGTAGGCCGAGTAGTCGTACGCGATCTCCAGCGGGCCGAAACACTCCTCGCAGGCGAACACCGGGCCGAGCGGTACCCGGTGACCGCACTCGCGGCAGCTCAGGGCAGCGGCGGGGCCGAGGTCGACGGTCGGGTTCGTGGTGCTTGCAACGGTCTGCACAGCCATGTGAGGCGAGGCCCTTTCTCCTCATCTTCCCCACGACGCATCTCGCCGTGAGACGGAATTGGCACCTTCCCAAGCCGGGAGCCTCGCGAGAACGATCGGATTGCGCTGCGATCAGTACGAGTACCGACTGGAGGGTTGCCGGGGCTTCATCGGGCCGTATCCCTCTGCCCCTCTGGATGAGCTGTATGCGGTTGTGTACACCGATGACCCCCGACATGCGATGGTCATCCGCGTTGTTCAAGACTGTAACCGAAGGCCAGGACAGTTGAGATAGTCGTCCGAACCGCGAGATGGGTCACACACGCACCCGGTGTGATCACGACAGTGAGGAGCCGCCGACCGTGCTGGAAGAAGTGGAACGCTGGCTGGCCACCCGCTCCTGGTCCGTGACCGATCGACCGCTGCACAAGATACTCGCCGCGAAACAGCGCACCGGCCTGTCGGTCTCCGTGGTCCTGCCCGCGCTCGACGAGGAGGCGACGGTCGGCGCCATCGTCGCCGCCGTCCGGCACGACCTCATGCTGCGGGAGGTGCCGCTGGTCGACGAGATCGTCGTCGTCGACTCGGGGTCCACCGACCGCACCTCCGAGGTGGCCGCCGCGGCGGGCGCCCGGGTGGTGCACCGCGACGACATCCTGCCCCGGCTGCCCGCCGTCCCCGGCAAGGGCGAGGTGCTGTGGCGCTCGCTGCTGGTCACCAGCGGGGACATCGTCTGCTTCGTCGACGCCGACCTGCGGAACTTCTCCTCCGACTTCGTCACCGGGATCGTCGGCCCGCTGCTCACCGAGCCGGACGTCGACCTGGTCAAGGCCATGTACGACCGCCCGCTGGCCGGCGCGGCCGGGCAGGGCGGCCGGGTCACCGAGCTGATGGCCCGCCCGCTGCTCAACATGCACTGGCCGCAGCTGGCCGGTTTCGTGCAGCCGCTCGGCGGCGAGTACGCGGCCCGCCGCTCGCTGCTGGAACAGCTGCCGTTCCCGGTCGGGTACGGCGTCGAGCTGGGCATGCTGGTCGACGCCCTGCACCTGGTGGGCCTGGACGCGCTCGCCCAGGTCGACGTGGGCGTGCGCAAGCACCGGCACCAGGACGGGCAGGCGCTCGGCCGGATGGCCGCGGCGATCTACCGCACCGCGCAGCTGCGGCTGGCCCGCGGACACCTGGTACGGCCCCGCCTCACCCAGTTCGAGCGGGGCGAGGACGGTTTCGAGCCGCACACCCACGCGGTGGACACCGAGGAACGGCCGCCCATGGTGGAGATCGCCGAGTACGCGCGGCGCCAGGTCGCGTGAGCGGGAAAAACTCACCGTATACGATCGCTGACTGGCCGCAACCGTACGTTTGAGCGTTTCCGGGCCGGGCTAGGTTGAGGCGTATGGCTTCCACGCAGGGTGCTGCCCAGGTGCTGGTCGCGTCCAACCGCGGCCCGGTCTCGTACGGCGTCCGGGAGGACGGCTCGCTGGCCGCCAGGCGGGGCGGCGGCGGGCTGGTCTCCGGGCTGTCGGCGATCGGGCCCGAGGCGGGCGCGCTGTGGGTGTGCTCGGCGCTGTCCGACGGCGACCGGGAGGCGGTGCGGCGCGGTGTGGGCGAGGACGGCGTGCGGATGCTCGCGGTCCCGGCCGACGTGCACGCGGACGCGTACAACGGCATCGCGAACTCGGTCCTCTGGTTCGTCCACCACATGCTGTACCAGACACCGCTGGAGCCCGTCTTCGACGCGGAGTTCCGCCGTCAGTGGGCGTCGTACGAGACCTACAACCGGATGTTCGCCGAGGCGCTGGCCGAGGAGGCGGCCGAGGGCGCCGCGGTGCTGGTGCAGGACTACCACCTGTGCCTGGTGCCGGGCATGCTGCGCGAGAAGCGGCCGGACCTCAGGATCGGGCACTTCTCACACACGCCGTGGGCGCCCGCGGAGTACTTCCGGATGCTGCCGGACGACATCAGGTCACAGCTGGTGCGGGGGATGCTGGGCGCGGACCGGCTCGGCTTCCTGACCTGGCGCTGGGCGCGGGCGTTCATGGAGTGCGCGCAGGCGGCGGACCCCGGTGTGCGGCGGTTCGGGGCGTCCGGGGCCGGGGCGGAGGCGGAGGCGGGGCCGCGGGGTCTTGAGCATCCGGCCGGCGCCCAGGTGTCCGCCCGCAGGACCGTCGTCGACGTGCACGGCCTAGGCGCCGACCCCGAATTCCTCCGCGCCCGTTCGCACGAGGCGGACGTCGAGGAGCGGATGGCCGCCCTGCGCGCGGAGATCGGCGCGGGACGCCGGACGATCGTGCGGGTGGACCGCACCGAGCTGTCGAAGAACATCGTGCGCGGGCTGCTGGCGTACCGGCAGCTCCTCGACGACCACCCCGACTGGCGCGAGCGGGTCGTGCACGTCGCCTTCGCCTACCCCTCCCGGCAGGACCTCGCCGTCTACCGGGACTACACGGCCGAGGTGCGACGGCTCGCCGAGGAGATCAACTCCCGCTACGGCACGCCGGGCTGGACCCCGGTCGTGCTGCACGTCAAGGACGACTTCGCCCGCTCGCTGGCCGCCTACCGGCTCGCCGACGTGGCCCTGGTCAACCCCATCCGGGACGGCATGAACCTGGTCGCGAAGGAGGTGCCGGTCGTCTCCGACAAGGGCTGCGCGCTGGTGCTCTCCCGGGAGGCCGGGGCGTACGAGGAGCTGGGCGAGGACGCGCTCGCCGTCAACCCGTACGACATCGGGGACACGGCGGACGCCCTGCACCGGGCGCTCAGCCTGCCGGCGGACGAGCGGGCGGAACGGACGAAGCGGTTGGCTGCCGCGGCGGTGGCGTTGCCGCCCGGCCGGTGGTTCCTGGACCAGCTGGAGGGCCTGCGGGCCGGCTGAGCGGGGTGCTGCGCCGGCTGGGGCGGTGTGCTGCGCCGGCTGAGGCGGGGGTGTCGTCGTTCTCCGGCTGCGGCCGGGAGGTGGCTGGTCGCGCAGTTCCCCGCGCCCCTCAAAAGGGGCGCTGCCACCGGCCCAGTGGGGCCCGAACCCACACCCCACCCACGGCCGCGGGCGTCCCCGTACTCCGGCTGCGGCCAAGACGTGGCTGGTCGCGCAGTTCCCCGCGCCCCTCAAAAGGGGCGCTGCCACCGGCCCAGTGGGGCCCGAACCCACACCCCACCCACGGCCGCGGGCGTCCCCGTACCCCGGCTGCGGCCAAGACGTGGCTGGTCGCGCAGTTCCCCGCGCCCCTTGGAACGGGCGGGCGGTCAGGGTAGGTGTGTGGACAGGGTTCTCAGGAGTTGTACGACGCCCGCCGGGCCGTCCACCACCAGGTCGGCGCGTTCGGCGAGTTCCGTCACCTCGGTGCTGCCGCTGCACACCAGCAGGCCGGGTACGCCGTCCGAGCGGAGTTTGTCGACGGCCGCGAAGGCCGGCAGGTCGCCGAGGTCGTCGCCGCCGTACAGCACGGACCGGGCGCCGATCTCGCGGACGTACTCCAGCAGGGCGACGCCCTTGTCCATGCCGGGCGGGCGGAGTTCGAGGACCAGACGGCCGGGTTCGACGATCAGGCCGTGCCGGGCGGCAAGTTCGGCGAGCGGGCCGCGCAGGGCCTCGAACGCGGCCTGCGGGTCCTCGGCGCGCCGGGTGTGCACGGCGACGGCCCGCCCCTTCTCCTCGATCCAGGTGCCCCGCCAGGCGCCGATCCGGTCGAGGAAGCCGGGCAGTTCGGCGCGGACGGCGGCGACGCCGGGGTGCGGGGCGGGGGCGCTGACGGTGCCGCTGACCGCGTCCCAGCGTTCGGCGCCGTAGTGGCCGAGCACGACGAGGTGTTCCAGCCCTGGTACGCCCGCGAAGCCGCCGTGCCGGACCGCCACTCCGGCGGGGCGTCCGGTGACCACCGCGACGGCGGCCACCTTCGGGGCGAGGCCGGCGAGCGCGGGCACGGCGTCCGGGTGGGCGCGGGCCTGCTCGGGGTCGGCGACGATCGGCGCGAGCGTCCCGTCGAAGTCGAGCCCGATCACCGCGGTGCGCGGCCGGGCGAGCAGAGCCGCGAGCCCGTCCCGCCCCGCCCGGGTCACGGGCGTGGGGAGCGCGTCCCGGGGGTCGGTCGAGTCCGTCGAGTCCGTCGAATCCGTTCGGTTGCCCATACGGCGTACCTATCCCGGGAAGGCGGTGCGCACGCATGCCCGGCGGGGGCGGTCCGGATGCGACGCGCGCACGGGGGCGGTCCGGACGCGCCCGTGTCCGCGGGAGCGCGCGGGGCGGGCCTCAGCGCTGGGTGCGGCGCGTCTCGCGGACCCGGCGCAGCCGGTTGACCGTGACCGGGTCGTGGGCGAGGGCGCGGGCGTCGTCCAGCAGGGCGTTCAGGAGCTGGTAGTAGCGGACCGGGGCCAGGCCCAGTTCCTCGCGTATCGCCCGCTCCTTGGCGCCGGGTCCCGGAAAGCCCCGGCGTTCCAACGCGAGGATGGCCGCTTCGCGTCGGCCCAGTTCGTGGCGGTCGTCCGGTTCCATGGGGGAACGGTAGCGCCGGGCACCGACACCGGCCCGGTCCCAGGGCCCGCACCGGTGGACATCGAAAGGTCTGGACCGCGTAAGTGGACTAGACCTCTTATGGGTCCGCGGTCCACACTGTTCCCCGTGAGACATGTCATCGCCCTCGACGTGGGCGGCACCGGGATGAAGGCCGCCCTGGTCGGGGACGGCGGCGAACTGCTGCACCAGGACCGCCGCGCGACCGGCCGGGACCGCGGGCCCGAAGCGGTGGTCGCGGGCATCCTCGACTTCGCCGAGGAACTGCGCGCGCAGGGCGTCGGGCGGTTCGGGGAGCCCGCGGTCGCGGCGGGCATCGCGGTCCCGGGCATCGTCGACGAGACGGACGGCGTCGCCGTCTACTCGGCCAACCTGGGCTGGCGCGACGTACCGCTGCGCGACCTGCTCGCGGCCCGGCTCGGCGTCCCGGTCGCGCTCGGCCACGACGTGCGCACCGGCGGCCTCGCCGAGGGCCGGATCGGCGCCGGCCGGGGCGCGGACCGCTTCCTGTTCGTGCCGCTGGGCACCGGCATCGCGGGCGCCATCGGCATCGACGGCCGGGTGGAGGCGGGCGCGCACGGCTTCGCCGGCGAGATCGGCCACATCGTCGTACGGCCCGGCGGCGCCCCGTGTCCCTGCGGGCAGCGCGGCTGCCTGGAGCGGTACGCCTCCGCGGCGGCCGTGAGCGACGCCTGGGCGGCGGCCGGCGGCGGGCCCGGCGCGGACGCCGCCGACTGCGCGAAGGCCGTCGTGTCCGGCCATCCGGACGCCGTACGGATCTGGCAGGAGGCGGTGGGCGCGCTGGCCGACGGGCTGGTCACCGCGCTCACCCTGCTGGACCCGGGCACGCTGATCATCGGTGGCGGGCTCGCCGAAGCCGGGGAAACGTTGTTCTCGCCGCTGCGGGACGCCGTCCGGCGCCGCGTCACCTTCCAGAAAGTCCCGTCGCTCGTCCCCGCCGCACTCGGCGACACCGCCGGCTGCCTCGGCGCGGGACTCCTCGCCCGGGATCTCCTCGAAACCGCTGACCCCACGGAGGTAACCGCCTGATGGCCCCCAGTACCGTTCTTGCCGGTGCCCGGGTGGTGCTGCCCACCGGGATCGTGACCGACGGCCGCGTGGCCGTCGAGGGTACCCGGATCGCGGCTGCCTCCCCCGCGGACGCCGAAGTGATCGACGTACGGGGCCACTGGGTGGTGCCCGGCTTCGTCGACCTCCACAACCACGGCGGCGGGGGCGCCGCGTTCTCGGGCACCGCCGACGAGATCCTGACGGCCGTGCGCACCCACCGGCTGCACGGCAGCACCACGCTGGTCGCCTCCACCGTCACCGACGACATGGACTTCCTGGTCAAGCAGGCCGGACTGCTGGCCGAACTGGCCGAGCAGGGCGACATCGCCGGGATCCACTTCGAGGGCCCGTTCATCTCGCCGTGCCGCAAGGGCGCGCACGCCGAGGAACTGCTGCGCGACCCGGACCCGGCCGAGGTGCTGCGACTGGTCGAGGCGGGCCGCGGCTGGACCCGGATGATCACCCTGGCCGCCGAACTGCCGGGCGGCATCGACTCCGTCCGGCTGCTGGCGGAGCAGGGCGTGATCGCCGCCATCGGCCACACGGACGCGACGTACGAGCAGACGAAGGAGGCGATCGACGCGGGCGCGACGGTCGCCACCCACCTGTTCAACGCGATGCCGCCGCTCGGCCACCGCTCGCCCGGCCCGGTCGCCGCGCTGCTGGAGGACGAACGGGTCACGGTCGAGCTGATCAACGACGGCACCCATCTGCACCCGGCCGCGCTGGAGCTGGCGTTCCGGCACGCGGGCGCCGGGCGGGTCGCGTTCATCACCGACGCGATGGACGCGGCCGGGACCGGCGACGGCCGCTACATGCTCGGCCCGCTGGAGGTCGAGGTCAGCGAAGGGGTGGCCCGGCTGGTGCAGGGCGGCTCCATCGCGGGCTCGACCCTGACCCTGGACCGCGCCTTCAAGCGGGCGGTGACGGTCGACCGGCTGCCGGTCGAGGACGTGGTGACGGCGCTGTCCGCGAACCCGGCCCGGCTGCTGGGCCTGGCCGACCGGGTGGGTTCCCTGGAGCCCGGCAAGGACGCCGACCTCGTCCTGCTCGACGACAGCTTCGACCTCAAGGGCGTGATGCGGCGGGGCGAGTGGGTGGTCGATCCCCAACTGCCCTGATCCGTCCCCACGCCGGGGCGTCGGCGAGGTGTCCGGGACCGTCCGCGGTCTGGGCCCCTCGCCGTCTGTTTGGCATGATCGTGACGAGACGCACGGCACAGGTCAGCACGCCACAGATCTGCACGCCACAGATCTGCACGCCACAGGTCAGCACGGCGCGAGGGAGGTCGGCCCAGGTGATCCTCACGGTCACGCTCAACACCGCTCTCGACCTCACCTATCGCGTGCGCTCGCTGCGGCCGCACGCGACGCACCGGGTGTCCGCGGTCGCCGAGCGGCCGGGCGGCAAGGGCGTGAACGTGGCCCGGGTGCTCGCGGCCCTCGGGCACGAGGTGACGGTCACCGGGTTCGCCGGCGGCGGCACCGGCCGGGAGATCCGCGAACGGCTCGCCGACACCCCGGGCGTGCTGGACGCGCTGGTCCCGATCGCGGGCGCGACCCGGCGCACGATCGCCGTGGTCGACGAGCGCAGCGGCGACACGACCCAGCTGAACGAGCCGGGGCCGCAGGTCACCGCCATCGAGTGGGCCGCGTTCCAGGAGGCGTACGCGGGTCTGCTCGGGCCGGCCTCGGCGGTGGCGCTGTGCGGCAGCCTGCCGCCCGGGGTACCGGTCGGGGCCTACGCGGGCCTCATACGGGCCGCCCGGTCGGCCGGCGTCCCGGTGCTGCTCGACACCAGCGGGGAGCCGCTGCGGCGCGGGGTGGCGGCCCGCCCGGACATCGCCAAGCCCAACGCCGAGGAACTGGCCGAACTCACCGGATTCCACGAGCCGTTGCGCGCGGCCCGGGACGCCAGGCGGCGCGGCGCCCACGCGGTGGTCGCCTCCCTCGGCCCGGACGGTCTGCTCGCCCACACCGCGGACGGCCACTGGCGGGCCGCCCCGCCCGCCACCGTGACCGGCAATCCCACCGGCGCCGGCGACTCGGCGGTGGCGGGCCTGCTGTCGGGCCTGGTGGAGGACCTCGCCTGGCCGGACCGGCTGGCCCGCGCGGTCGCCCTGTCGGCGGCGACGGTGGCGGCACCGGTGGCGGGGGAGTTCGACCGGGCGGCCTATGAGGAGCTGCTGTCCCGGACCGACGTCAGCGTGTCGGCTTGAGGTCCGGGGAAACAGCGAGGGCCGTGTGAGGCCGCTTGCGCGGACCCGTACGGCCCTTGGCGTCCGACGTTGTCGGCCCGGTGGAAAGCCCCGAGGTGAACGCACCCGTGTGCGACGTATCGCTCGGTCCACCGATGTGCGGGGTCACCCAGGTGTTGCCCGACGGCCCGCTACGGCGATCATCCTGAAATGACCACCCAGAAATGACCACCCTGAAATGACCACGCCGTAAATCACTGCCCGTCACATCCGTTTACCGGCCGGGCATTTACCGATCGGGCATTTACCAGCCGGGCTTCTGCCCCTCCTGGAGCAACGCCAACTGGTCCAGATTGAAATGGCAGGCGTCTCCCTGACCGCAGGTGACAGCCACCGTATTCGTCCCCTTGTCGAGCTGGACGGAGACGTAGGAGCGGTACCAGGCGTTCCAGTCGCCTTCTTTGCCGTAGTTCTGCAGATCCGGCTTGTAGCTCAGCGCCTTGCCGTTCACCACGGTCGTCGCACTCGCCGCGTCCTTCTCGGCGTTGGCGTACCGCATCCACAGGTCGTACGTGCCGGCCTTGGGCACGTCGACCTTCCAGGTCACCGAGGCCCCGGGCTGCGTCATCTGGTCGACGTACTTGCCGCCGGCGGCCCGGGCACCGGAGTACTCGGTGCCGACCTGGGCGCCGCCCCCGAGCGGCAAAGCCGCCGCGTCCTGCACGCCCGGCCCGGAGGCAGCGGTCTTCGTGGGACTGGAGGAAGCCGACTCCTGAGAGCCGGCATCGTCCGTCGAGGCAGAGGCCGTGGGCGCGCCGTCGCTCTTGTCGCCGTTCGTGTTGCTGAACATGGCCACGCTGATGCCGATGACCACCGCGGCGACCACCGCGATCGCGCCGATCAGCAGCCCCTTGGTGTTCGGGCCGCGGCCGTTTCGGCCACCGCCGCCGTGCGTGGGCTGCGGGGCGCCCGGCCCGGCACCACCGGGGAAGGTCTCCGGGGCCTGGTAGTGGGCGTTCGACTGGCCGTAGGCGCCCTGCTGCTGCACGGGCACCGTCTGGTCCCCGTAGCCGGCCGGGGGCTGCTGGCCGTAGGGGGCCTGCTGGCCGTACTGGCGCTCCCCCACCGCGCGCACCCTGCTGACCGAGTTCGGGTAGCCGTAGCCACCGGACGGCGGCTGGGCTCCCCTGGCCTGCCCGTCGGCGTACAGATAACCGAACGGGTCGTCGTCCTCGGGCGTGCTCGCGCCGTTGTCGCCGGGCGTCATGCCTAGTACTCCTCAACAGGTGCGGGCGGATGCGGTACGGGTAGTGGAGACGGGTGGTGAACAGCGAGCCTACCCGCTCTCACTGGGCCAAACGGGTGACCTCATGTGCTTCAGCCCACTGACCTGCGCTCATCCGGCTCGCCTGTGTTGTTTGGGACGAGATCGTTTCTCGACGTACATCCGCTCGTCAGCGGATTTCAACACCTCGTCCGCCGTCATGCCGCAATGCGCCCAGCCGATGCCGAAGCTCGCGCCGACCCGCACCGCCCGGCCCTCGGCCCGGATCGGCTGGATGATCTCGTTGCGCAGGCGTACGGCGAGGTCCTGGGCGTCGGCCTTGCCGAGGCCGTCGGCCAGGATGACGAACTCGTCGCCGCCGAGGCGGGCCACCGTGTCGCCGTCGCGGACGCCGCGCGACAGCCGCCGCGCCACCTCGATGAGGACCGCGTCGCCCGCGTTGTGCCCGAACCGGTCGTTGATCGACTTGAAGCCGTCGAGGTCGCAGAAGAGGACCGCGAGGCCCTTGGTGCCGTCGTCGCGGTCGCCCTCGGGTGCGACGACGTGCACGTGGTGGTCGAAGCCGTCGTAGCGAGCCGCGCCGGAGGCGAAGTCGAAGCCGTGACCGTTCACGTCGTAGGCAGGATGGCCGTACGCGGCGTCCAGCGACTCCAGGTCGTCGACGTGCGTGGGGCGGCGGCACAGGCGGGACGCGAGCCGCGCGCGCAGCTCGGCGGAGTTCGGCAGGCCGGTGAGGGAGTCGTGCGAGGCGCGGTGGGCGAGTTGCAGCTCGCGGCGCTTGCGTTCCTCTATGTCCTCAACGTGGGTGAGCAGGAAGCGGGGGCCGTCGGCGGCGTCCGCGACGACGGAGTTGCGCAGCGACACCCAGACGTAGGAGCCGTCCCGGCGGCCCAGCCGCAGCTCCGCCCGGCCGCCCTCGGCGGAGGTGCGCAGCAGTGTGCCGATGTCCTCGGGGTGGACGAGGTCGGAGAAGGAGTAGCGGCGCATCGCGGAGGCGGGGCGGCCCAGCAGCCGGCACAGCGCGTCGTTGGTGCGCAGGATGCGGCCGTGCTGGTCCCCGCCCAGCTCGGCGATCGCCATGCCGGACGGGGCGTACTCGAACGCCTGCCGGAAGCTCTCCTCGCTCGCGCGCAGCGCCTGCTGCTCCCGCTCCAGGCGGACCAGGGCGCGCTGCATGTTCGCCCGCAGCCGGGCGTTGCTGATCGCGATGGCCGCCTGGAACGCGTACATCTGGAGGGCCTCGCGGCCCCAGGCGCCCGGGTGCCGTCCGTTGCGCGGCCGGTCCACGGAGATCACGCCGAGCAGTTCACCGGAGCCGCCGCCCTGCGCGCCGGGCGTGTTCATGGGGGCGAACAGCCGGTCGGCGGGGTGCCACTCGTCCTCGAAGCGGGGCTCGGGCCCGTCGGTGAACCACTGCGGGACGTCGTCGTCGTCGAGGACCCAGCCCTCGGTGTGCGGTATGAACCGCAGGTCGCCCCAGGACTCGCCCATGCGCAGCCGGCGGTCCCAGGACTCCCGGGAGCCGACCCGGCCGGTGATCAGGGCCTCGGCGGCGGCGTTGCCGGAGAAGGCGGCGACCACCAGGTCGCCGTCGGCGCGTACGAGGTTGACGCAGGCCAGTTCGTAGCCGAGGGCGGTGACGGCGCCGTCGGCGACGGTCTGGAGGGTGTCCGCCAGGCTGCGGGCCGTGTTCATGTCGGCCATGGCCTGGTGCAGTTGCCGGAGGGAGGCAAGGCGGACGTAGGGCTCCGACTCGGTCTCCATGCTCGCCCTCCCCCCGAGACCTCGCAGTGAATCAAGGGTTCTGTTCGGCGTTATCTCTTCCGTGGTGCCCTTGCAGCTTCACCGCCACTGAATCACAGTGCGCTGCCCACTCGGTACACAGGGTCAACAATTCATGGCCCTTGTGACTCAAGTCACAGAAGAACATGAACAATCAGGAAGAGTCTCGGCGTTCTTCGTCCCCTGGTCCTAGGACCAGTCTCGGGCGGAGGCCCGATGCGACGGACCCGGAGCGAAGATTAGCGTTTCCGCCGTGCTGAACACTCCTTCGCCGCCCTCCCCCGCCGTCCCCGGGCATGCTGAGGGGGTGAGCAACGACGAGTTCCGGGCCGCCATGTCCCGGCTGGCCGCAGGCGTGGTCCTGGTCACCGCGCAGGAGCCGCCGCTCGCCCCGGACGACCCGACGGCGCCGGCCGGCGAGGACGCCGGAATGACGGCCACGGCCTTCCTGTCCGTGTCGCTGGACCCGCCGCTGGTCATGGTCAGCCTGCGCGAGGGCTCCCGCATGGACGACCTGCTCGCCGAGCAGCCCCTGTGGGCGGTGTCCGTGCTCTCCGAGAGCCAGCGGCACATCGCCGGCCGCTTCGCCATGAAGGGCCGCATCAGTGACCGGCTGCTGTTCGAGGACATCCCCTACGCCCGCGGCGCGGTCTCCGGCGCGCCCCTGGTGCGCGGCGCCCTCGCGACCCTGGAGTGCCGCACCGAACAGGTGGTCCCGGCCGGGGACCACAATCTGGTGATCGGCCGCGTACTGACCGCGGACCTGCCCAGCGCGGACGGGGGGCCGCTGTTGTACTTCCGGGGGCGGTACCGCCGGCTGGGCTGAGGGCCGCGGGCCGGGCGTGCGGGGCGCGGGCCCGGCGTGCGGACCGGGGGCGAAGGCCAGGGTGCGGACCGAGGACCCTGCGTGCGGACCGGGGGCGAAGGCCGGGGTGCCTCGGGGTGCGAGGACCGGGGACGTCCGCGGCGGTGTGGGATTCCCGGTGCCCACGCAGCCGAATCCCCCGGCCCGGCAGGCGAAAATCCCTGGCACGGTGATCGGCAGCGGAATTACGGTGCCCGGATGACGCCCCGCCTGGAAGTGATCACGCCGCGCACCCTCGACGCCGCCCTCGGCATCCGGGTCCGGCCCGACCAGGAGTCCGCCGTGGAGCCCGTCGTGCGCTCCCTCGCCGAGGCGTACGTCCATCCCGCGGGCGTCGCCTGGCCGCGGCTGATCGTGGACGGCGACGACGACCGCCCGGTCGGCTTCCTCATGGCCTTCCTCGGCATCGACTGGCGGGGCGACGGGAGCCTGTTCCGCTCGGGGCTGTGGCGGTTGAACATCGCGGCCGGCGAACAGGGCCGCGGGTACGGCCGTTTCGCGGTCGAGTCCGTCGCCGCCGAGCTGCGCCGCCGCGGCGACGAGCAGCTCCACGTCACCTGGCACCCGGGCCCGGACGGTCCCGAGGAGTTCTACCGGCGACTCGGCTTCCGTACCACCGGTGAGACCAGCGGGGGACAGACGGTCGGGGTGCTCGAACTGACGTAGCGCCACCGGCGGCCCACCGGGCCTCACACCGGTGTGACGGTCAGCCGGGACAGGCGGTCGTCGGGGGCGATGACGATGTCGATGGCCGCGATGCGGTCGTGTACGAAGGTGAAGGCCAGGACCCGCTCCGGCCGGCCGTCCACCAGCATCACCAGACCGGGGGTCCCATCGACCAGGGCCACGTGGGTGAGGTGGGCCAGGTGCGGGAAACGCGTCGCCCCGGCGACGACCCGCTCCGCGCCCGTCGTGACCCCGGCCGCGCTGCGGGCCACCACGTCCGGGTCGAGCACCGCGAGCAGCCCCTCGAAGTCGCCGTCGCGCGTCGCGGCCAGGAACGCCTCCACGACCTTGCGCTGCCGGGCCAGGTCGGCGCCCGGCAGCGGGGCACCCTGCACCCGCCGTCTGGCCCGGCTGGCGAGCTGGCGGGCGGCGGCCGGGGTGCGGCCGAGAACACCGGCGACCTCCTCGAACGGCACCGCGAACAGGTCGTGCAGCACGAACGCCAGGCGTTCGGCGGGCGTGAGGGTTTCGAGGACGACGAGAAGGGCGACGCCGACCGAGTCGGCCAGCAGGGCGTCCTGTTCGGGTCCGGCGTCCGCGACGGCGACCGGCGGGCCGGACTCCAGGGGCTCCTCGGCGCGGGACCTGCGGGAGCGGAGCATGTCCAGGCAGACCCGGCCGACCACGGTCGTCAGCCAGCTGCCCAGGTTCTCCACCCGGCCGGCGTCGGTGCGGCTCAGCCGGAACCACGCCTCCTGCACCGCGTCCTCGGCCTCGGCGGCCGAACCGAGCACGCGGTAGGCGACGGCCCGCAGCCGGGGCCGGTACACCTCGAAGCTCCGGGCCAGCGCCTCGGCCTCACTCGCACCCGCACCGGCGCCGACGCCCGTGCCTTCATGCCCGTGCCCGGTCCGGTGTTCGTTCATCGCTGGCCACACCCTCGTCCGTCGTGGAGACCGCCCCGGCTGTCATGGGGACGGCGTACCTGCCGTCCTGGGGACGACGTACATGGAGGTGACGTACGGCGGGACGGGAATGTGACACGAGGGCCCGGCTCAGTTCGTCCAGTCCCGGCCGGACCTGCCGCGCTTGGTGTCCGAGCGCTGCTTCTTCTCCCGCAGCCGCCGCTCATTGATCCCGCGCGGGATCCGGGTCGGCTTCCGGGGCTTGGGCGGTGGCGCGGTCGCCTGGGCGAGCAGGGCCGCGAGGCGCACCGCGGCGGTCTCGCGGTTGCGCCACTGGGACCGGTGCTCGGACGCCCGGACGGTCAGCACGCCGTCGGTGAGCCGGCCCGCGAGGCGCCGCAGCGCCCGGTCCTTCCACACCTGGGGAAACGCCTCGGTCCGCGCCAGGTCGAAGCGCAACTCGACCTGCGAGTCGCTGGTGTTGACGTGCTGTCCGCCAGGCCCTGACGAACGTGAGAAACGCCACATCAGCTCGGCCTCGGGGAGCGAGACGGAGCCACGGATGACGTAAGGACCGGACATGCTCTCCATGGTCGCCTCATCGTCCGGTCCGCGTCACCCCGATTTGCCGGAGCCGGAGACCGGGCCTTTGCCGAGCCGGAGACTGGGCCAAGGAGGGTAAAAAAGGTAAAGGGATGCGGAACCTCCTGGACCCCCCTTGGCGTTCTTCCCGGTGAGGGTAGCTTCGTCCCCAGTACGAAGCCGTAGGTAAGCAACGAGGGAAGGGACTCCCAAACCATGGCTGTAAGCCTGTCCAAGGGTGGCAACGTCTCGCTCACCAAGGAGGCTCCGGGCCTGACCGCCGTCACCGTGGGCCTCGGCTGGGACGTCCGCACCACCACCGGCACGGACTTCGACCTGGACGCCTCCGCGATCGCGGTCAACACGCAGGGCAAGGTCTACTCGGACGCCCACTTCGTGTTCTTCAACAACAAGCAGACCCCGGACAGCTCGATCGTCCACACGGGCGACAACCGCACCGGCGAGGGCGCCGGCGACGACGAGGCGATCAACGTCAACCTCGCCGCCCTCCCGGCCGACATCGACAAGATCGTCTTCCCGGTCTCCATCTACGAGGCCGAGAACCGCGGCCAGAACTTCGGCCAGGTCCGCAACGCCTACATCCGCATCGTCAACCAGGCCGGCGGCACCGAGATCGCCCGCTACGACCTCTCCGAGGACGCCGCCACCGAGACGGCCATGGTCTTCGGCGAGCTGTACCGCAACGGCGCGGAGTGGAAGTTCCGCGCGGTCGGCCAGGGCTACGCGTCCGGTCTGGTCGGCATCGCCCAGGACTTCGGCGTCAACGTCTGAGTCACCCCGTGCCCGGCCGGGCCCGACCGCGCTGTTCCGCGGTCCGGGACCGGCCGTGCCCGTTCTCGTTCCTGTTCCGCACAACGGGCCGCGTCCCCTTACAACAGGCCGTGTCCCCTTCAACCCCGCGCGTTCACCTCCGCGCGGCCGCTTCCGCCGTGGCCGGAGTCCGGTCGGCCGCCCCGGTGCCCGTCACTGGCCCACCCGGCCGTCGATGCGCTCCCGCAACAGGTCGGCGTGCCCGCAGTGCCGGGCGTACTCCTCGATCCTGTGCACCAGCAGCTCCCGTACCGCGAACCCGTCCTTCCCCAGCCGCTCGCCCAGGTCCGGGTGCTCGGCCAGCGCGGCGTCGGTCGCGGCCTGCTCGCGCGCCAGAGCGGCGTACGCGGCGTCCACCTCGGCCTGCTCGGCGACGGCCCCGTCGAAGTCCCCGTCGTCCCCGCCGTTCCCGCCGTCGTCCCCGCCGTTCCCGCTGCCGTACAGCTTCGGCAGCGGTTCGCCGTCGCCGATCCAGTTGTGCCAGTCGCGCTCCACCTCGGCGAGATGCCGGACCAGGCCGAGCAGTGACATCGTCGACGGCGGCACCGACCGCCGGGCCATCTGCTCCGCGTCCAGGCCCTCGCACTTCATCAGCAGGGTTGCGCGGTAATTCGACAGAAAGTCCTGAAGTGTGGCGAGTTCGCCGTCCGGACTGACCCCGTCGCTGTTGCGCGGATCGTCGTCCGGATCGACCCACATGTCGGGGTAGACGGTCGCCCGGCTCCAGCGTGCGCTTCGCTCATCCATGCACCCCATGATCGTGCGCGCGGACCCGCGCCCACCAGCCCCCGGACGACACCGGTCGGCGGCGTCGGCCCGCGCCCGGACGGGTACCACCTTCGGTAATGAAAAAGTTATGTGCATCATTAATGTTCGGCGAAATCTTGCACAACCTTCCGCGCAGTGCGTGCGTCTGGTTAACGCAAGTCCATGAAGAGGTTAATGAACAGGAGCCAAGAACGTGACCGTGCGTTCCTTTGCCCGCCGGATGCGGCCGCGAGTCGAGCGGGAGGCGGCCGAGCGGGTGTGGCAGCTGCGCACCATGCGGCGGCGGCGGCGAGCAGCGGTCACGGATCCGGTGCTGCGCCCGGTCGCGGTCCGCGGCCAGCGGCTCTACGGACGGGTCGTGACCCGGTTCAGCGCGGCCGAGGCAGCCGCCGAGAACCTCGGTCTGGTCGTCGCCGCGCTGGAGAGCGAAGGCATCCCGTACTTCCTGGTGCCGGCCTCCCGCACCCGGCACACCGTCGGGGTGAACGCCGTCGACCGGGAGCGTTTCCTCACCGCCCTGGAGACGCAGAACGCGGGCACGGCGGTGTTCATCGGCAGGCCGCTGCCCGGCGGGAAGCTCAAGCATCCCGCGCTGTTCCTGGACGGCGTGCTGCCGGCCCCGCTGCGCACGTCGCCCGCGCTGCGCATCGGGGAGAACCACCTCGGGCCCGCGGGCCAGCTGCTCGCCGGGCCGGAACTCGCCTGTGACGTCGAGTTCTGGGAGGACGGGGCGGCGCTCCTCGCCTCCGAAGAAGGGCCCCGGCGGCTGGCCAAGGTGCAGCCGCAGGCGTCCGAGGACGTCTTCGCCGAGTCGCTGATCGCGCCCCGCAACAACGGCATCACGGACGTCCTGCCGGCGTCCGAGCAGCAGCCGGCCACGGTCCGCGTCGGTGACCGGGAACTGCCCACCTTCGCCGCCCTCACCCTGCCGGCCGTGAACGACGTGACCTTCCCCGTCGACGTCGTCTACACGTGGGTGGACGGCGAGGAGCCGGCGATGCGCGCCAAGCGGGCCCGGTACCAGGACCGCGGCACCGCCGAGATCCTGGACAAGGAGACCAACGCCTCCCGCTACACCAGCCACGACGAGCTGAAGTACTCGCTGCGCTCACTGGCGATGTACGCCGACTTCGTCCGCCACATCTACATCGTCACCGACGGCCAGAAGCCGCACTGGCTCGACGACCGGGCCGCGGGGATCACGGTCGTCGACCACCGCGACATCTTCCCCGAAGGCGTCCTGCCGGTGTTCAACTCGCACGCCATCGAGACCCGGCTGCACCACATACCGGGTCTCTCGGAGCACTACCTGTACTTCAACGACGACGTGTTCGTGGGCCGCCGGGTCACCCCGGAGCACTTCTTCCACGGCAGCGGACTCATGAAGATCCCGGTGTCCCCGCTCAAGATCGGCATCGGCAAGCCGCACGCCGAGGAGACGGCCACCAACTCCGCCAGCAAGAACGTCCGGCGCCTGCTCCTCGACAAGTTCGGGCGGATGACGACGAACAACTTCATGCACACCCCGCTGCCGCAACGGCGCGACGTGCTCCAGTCGCTGGAAGGACTCTTCCCCGAGGACATCCGCCGCACCACGGCGTCCCGGTTCCGCTCGCCGCAGGACATCGCCCTGACGGCCCCGCTGCTCTACCAGTACGCGCTGATGACCGGCCACGGCGTGCCGGGCAAGTTCGGCTTCCGGTACGTCAACATCAGCCGCCCGGACGCCGAGGCACGCCTGGCCGACCTGCGCCGCACCCGCCGCTTCGACTTCTTCTGCCTCAACGACGTCGACGTACCGCCCGAGGAGCGGGAGCAGGTCAGCATCCGCATGAGCGAGTTCCTGGAGGACTACTTCCCGTTCCCGAGCCCTTACGAGAAGCAGAGCTGACGGGAACATGCCCATGGATATCCGCCACCGCCTCGCGGCGCCCAGCGGCCTGCGGGCCGTCCGGGACGTGCTGCTCCGCCTCCGGCTCCGGCTGGTGGCACGGCTGTGGACCCTGCGCACGGCCCGAGCCCGACGGCGCCTGCGCACCGCCGTCCCCGGGCTGCGCCGGATCACCTGCAAAACGGTACGGCTGTACGGACAGCCGGTCGCCGGCTACACCACCGCCGACGCCGCCGAAACCGACCGCGAACGGGTCTGCGCCCTGCTGGAGGCGATCGGCGTCCCCTACTTCCTCGTCCCCGCCGAGCACGGGTACGGCACGCGGCAGGTGATCGGCGTCGAGGAGACCCACCGCGGCGACGTCCTCGCCCGGGCCGCGCAGCGCTTCGCCCGCACCGCCGGGTACGTCGGCGCCGTCGGCCCGGACGACGAGGTGACGACCGCGGTGCTGTGGGCCGACGGGAAGCTGCCCAAGGCGCTGAAGCGGGCCAGGGTGCTCCGTACCGGTGTGGTGCGGCTCGGCCCCGCCGGGCAGGTCCTCAGCGGTCTCGACGCCGGGTGCGACATCGAGTTCTGGCGTCGCGGCCGGGACCTGGGCACCGCCCCGGACGCGGATCCCTCCTGGGTCACCGTGCCCGGCGGCCGGCTGGAGGACGTCTTCGGCCAGGCCCTGGTGGCGCCGCGCCGCAACCGGGTGTCCGAGGTGCTGCCGGTGTCGGCGCAGCAGCCGGCCTCGGTCGCGGCCCGCCGCGGCAGCGTGCCGACGTTCGTGCCGTTCGCCGAGCCGGGCATCGACGAGGTGCGCTTCCCCGTCGACGCCGTGTACACCTGGGTCGACGGGGACGACCCGGCGATGGACGCGAAGCGCCGTGCCCACCAGGCCGTCTCCGACAACTCCATCGCCCCGCGCGAGACCGGCGCCTCCCGCTACACCAGCCACGACGAACTGAAGTACGCGCTGCGCTCGCTGGAGATGTACGCCGGGTTCATCCGGCACGTCTACCTGGTCACCGACTCCCAGGTCCCCGCCTGGCTGGACCCGGACGCGGAGGGCCTGACCGTGGTCGACCACCGGGACATCCTCCCGGCCGACGCCCTGCCTGTCTTCAACTCGCACGCGATCGAGAGCCGGCTGCACCACATACCGGGTCTTTCGGAGCACTACCTGTACTTCAACGACGACGTCTTCATCAACCGCCCGGTGCGCGCCGAGCACTTCTTCCACGGCAACGGCATCGCCCGGATCCCGCTGTCCCCGCTGAAACTCGGCGTCGGCGCCCCGCACCCGGTGGAGCCCGCGCCGAACTCCGCCGGGAAGAACACCCGCGAGGTGATCAGGCGCTTCCACGGCAGGTACATCACGCACAAGTCGCTGCACACCCCGCATCCCCAGCTGCTGTCGGTCATGAACGAGATGGAGCACCTGGCCATCGAGGAGCTCCAGCGGACCTCGTACTCCCGCTTCCGCTCCACCACCGACGTCGCTCCGGCGTCCACGCTGCACCACCACTGGGCGATCGCGACCGGCCGGGCGGTCCCGGCCGACTACCGCTTCCGCTACGTACAGCTGGGCACCCCGGACATGCGGCGGCGGCTGGCCCGCCTCGCGGCCGGGGAGGACGTCGACTTCTTCTGCCTCAACGACGTGGACACCGCGCCGGAGGCCAGGACCGCGGCCCGCGCCGCCATCCGCGGCT
The DNA here is from genome assembly GCF_042896695.1 of Streptomyces sp. NPDC001270. Classification (NCBI taxonomy): domain Bacteria; kingdom Bacillati; phylum Actinomycetota; class Actinomycetes; order Kitasatosporales; family Streptomycetaceae; genus Streptomyces; species Streptomyces sp. NPDC001270. The sequence goes on from NZ_JBIAXM010000006.1 coordinate 218,378, forward strand.
TCCTGGAACGCAAGTACCCGTTCCCGAGCCGCTTCGAGAGGGTGCGCGGGACCGTACCGCACCCGTCCGCGGCACCGTCCGCGGAACGCCTCTCGCGGCGAGCGGCCCTGGAGGACGCGGGGCACGCGGACTGACGCTCCCGAGGCTCCGGACGCTCCCGACGGCGGGCGGAGCCGTCGGGCGGGCGGAGCCGTCGGGCGGCAGGCGGCAGGCGGCAGGCGGCAGGCGGCAGGCGGCAGGCGGCGCCAACTCGCAACCGGCCCGGCGGCGTTGGGTTCCGGGCATAGGGTTCCGGGTATGCCGCTGACCTACCTCACCCTCTCGTCCCGCCGTGGCATCGCCCTCACCTCGCTGCGGCTCGACTCGACGTACGCCGGACTGCTCGAAGGCGCACCGACCAAGCGCGTCAACGACGACATCATCGAATACCGTCTGCGCAAGGCCCGGGACGCCTACCCCGGCCTGCCCGTCCACCTCATACCTCCCGAGCGCACCCACCGCGACAGGACCACGCTCCGGGGCGAGCCCATCGAAGACTTGCCCGCCGTCGCCTGCATCGGCGCCTTCGACTCGAAGGAGATCGACCCCGCCCACAACACGGGCTGGTACTCCTCCGCCCTGGTCGTCGTCTGGTTCCAGGACACTCCGGACATCCCGTCGAACGACAACGCTCCCGCAGCCCTGCGCGACATCCCCTGGGACGAAGTGGCCCAGGATTTCGAGGACTGAGCCGAAGACGGGGCCACCGCCCAGTCCGGTCCCGGAGGCCGGACCCGATCCCTGTCCGCCCACGTCCGGCACACGTCCGGCACACGTCCGGTCCAGGCCCGGAGTCCGGGAGGGCGACGGCCTCTGACACGATCACCCCGTGCTCGACATCGGCTACGCCCTCTCCAACCGCTTCCCGGACCCGCCGCAGACGGACTACCGGCGGGCGGACGTCCACGCGCTGCGGTACGACCTGTTCTGCGGGGACGTCTACCTCGCGGACACCAAGACGGACCGCGAGTTGTCCACAGCCTGGGGATGGGTGCCGGTGCTCGACTTCGCCTGGGCGCTGTGCGACATCGTGGAGCGGCTGGACCGGGATCCGGCTGGCTCACGGGCGGCCCGGCCGCAGCGGGCGGAACTGGACTTCACCGAGTCGACCGACCGCCTCTTCTTCGAGCGCCGCTTCGGCTGGGTGGACATCGCGGCCGACTGGATGCCGGCCGAGGAGTCCCCGCTGTCCTTCTCCCACACCGAACTGCGCCGCGAAGCACGGGACTTCCTGCACGACCTGATCGCCGACCTGACCGACCTGCACGAGTCCCTGGCGGAGAACCCGGCCGTGTGGACGCTGCAAGCCCGCTTCCCGCGGTTGCCCTGAGCCCGGCGGCGGGGAGCCCCGCCGGACCGTGGCTCGGTCCGGACCGTGGCTCAGTCCAGCACCCGAATACCCAGTTCCGCCGCCAGCAGCGGGGCCAGATCCAGTAGCTGACCGGTGCTGAGCACCGCGCCGGACAGGCGGTCCACCCCGCGGGCGATCTCCAGCGGGGCGGCGCCGCGCAGGTCCACGTCCGTGAGGGTGGCAGCGCTGAGGTCCGCCCCCTTCAGCGCGCAGTCGACGAACTCGACCCGCTCCAGTCGCGCTCCCCCGAAGTCCGGTTCGACCAGGACACAGCTCTCGAAGACGACGTCCTTGACTCTGGCCGTACGCAGATTCAGATAGTCGATCTTGCCGCCGCGGATCAGCACCCGCTCCAGCACGGCACCGTGCAGCTGGGTGCCGCCCAGGCGGGCGTCGACGACTTCGACATCGCGCAGGGTCGCCTCGGCGAGGTCGGTGCCCACGCCCCGTATGCCGGTGAGTGAGCTGTCGAGGATCCGGGCCTTGCGCAGCCGCGTCTCGTCCAGCGCGCACCCCGTCAGCGCGCAGTCCATGAAACGGGCACCCGCGCCGTCCTGACCGACCAGGTCCGCCTCCTGGAACGCGACGCCGTCATAGTCCCCGTCCGGCTCCAGCTCCTGTCCGTCGTACGGCGCCAGGGGCGGCAGCCGCAGCTCGGGACGGCGGGCCGCCCGCACACCACCGCTCCGGCCCGGCCCTCCGGACCCACCACCGTCACCAGTCGCTCTCCTAACCATGCGCCCATGCTGCACCACACCTCTGACAATCCGCCCTGACCTGCGACGACACCGCCGATGTCACATTCCGGCCGACTCACCGAGTCCTATGTCCGAGCACCCAACACCGTCGTGGGCCGCCGGGCCCGAGGGAGGACACCAGCCATGCAGCGCACGCGGCGCATCACCGTCGTCGGCGGCGGCTTCGCCGGTCTCACCGCGGCCATCACCGCCGCGGAGGCAGGCGCCAAGGTCACCGTGTACGAAGCGCACCACACCCTCGGCGGGCGGGCGCGCACCGCCGAGGGCCCGTACCGGACGAACGAGGGCCCGCACGCCCTGTACAGCGGCGGCCCGCACTGGACGTGGCTCAAGCGGCGTGGACTGCTCGGGCCGCTCGCTCCCCTCCCGGCGCTGGAGGCGGCCCGGCTGCGGCTGCGCCACCACGGTGTGCTGCGCCGCACCCCGCCGTTCGCGATGCTCAAGCTGCTGCGCCCCGGTGCCCCGGCGGCCCCCGTGGACCGGGACTTCCTCGGCTGGGCGACGAAGGTCGCGGGCGAGGAGGGCGCACTGGCCGCCGCGCACTACTCCGCCGTCGCCCTCTTCCACCACGATCCGGGCGCGCTGTCGGCCGCCTTCGTGCAGGAGCGCCTGCGCCGGGCGACCCGGCTGCCGCCGGAGGCGCACTTTCCGCGTGGCGGCTGGGCGAGCGTCATCGACCGGATGGCCGCGCGGGCCTGGAACCTGGGGGTACGGATGGAGACGCTGTCCCGCGTCGACACCCTGCCCACCGGCACACCGGTGATCGTCGCCACGTCGCTCGCCGCCGCCCGCCGGCTGCTCGGCGACGACGCGCTGGTCTGGCCCAGCGGGTGCACGGTCCTGGTCGACGTGGCGGTGCGCACCCGGCGCGGGGACGCCTTCGTGGTGTCGGATCTCGACGCGCCCGGCTGGCTGGAGCGGTGCACCGCCGCGGACCGCTCCCTCGCCCCGGCCGGTGAGCAGTTGATCCAGGGGCAGCTCCCGATCGGGCCGGGCGCGTCACGGGCGGACGGCGTGGCCCGCGCCGAGGAACTGCTCGACCTCGGCTTCGAGGGCTGGCGCGGGCGGGTGACCTGGCGGCGGGAGGCGGTCGCGAGGGGCCGCACCGGGGCGCTCGACCTGCCGGGCACCAGTTGGCGCGACCGGCCCGGCATCGACCGCGGCGACGGGGTGTATCTCGTCGGCGACCAGGTCGCGGCGCCCGGCGTCCTGTCGGAGGTGTCCTTCAACAGCGCACTCACCGCCACGTCGCTGGCCCTCGGCCACCGCACACTCGGCCTCCGGCGGGCTTGACCTCAAGCGCGCTTGAGGTCGAAGAGTGGCTTCGGCACGCAGGGACCGGCGCACGCGCCACCACCGGCCTGCCGCACCCACGCCAACGGAAGGATGGAAACCACCAAAACCACCGTAGAAACCACCCCAGAAGCCAGATGACCACATAAACCACCGGATCAACCGGATCATTGATGGGGAGCCCATGCACGCCATCCGCCTGCACGCCTTCGGCCCGGCCGAGAACCTGGTCCACGAGGAGGTCGCCGACCCCGCCCCCGGACCTGGCCAGGTCCGCATCGCCGTGGCCGCCGCGGGGGTCCACCTCCTCGACGCCTTCCTGCGTGAGGGGCACCGGGGCCCGCTGCCCGAACCGCCCGTTCTGCCGACCGTACCGGGGCGTGAGGTGGCCGGTGTCGTGGACGCGCTCGGCGAGGGGGTCGCCGGGCTCTGGCTCGGCCGGCGCGTGGTGGCCCATCTCGGGTCCGTCCCCGGGGGCTACGCCGAACTGGCCGTCACCGACGTCGAGCGGGTCCACGACATTCCGGAGAACCTGGACTTCGCCGAGGCGGTCGCCATGATCGGCACGGGCCGTACGGCGATGGGAATCGTGCAGTTCGCCGAGCTGGACCCGGACTCGGTGGTCGTCGTCCCGGCTGCGGCCGGCGGCATCGGCACGCTGCTGGTGCAGTACGCGCGGCACGCCGGAGCGACGGTGGTCGGGCTCGCGGGCGGGCCCGAGAAGGTCGCGCGGGTACGGGCGAACGGCGCCGACATCGCCGTCGACTACACGGATCCCGGCTGGCCGGCCGTGGTCCGCGCGCAGTTGGGCGGGCGACGGGCGACGGTCGTCTTCGACGGAGTGGGCGGGGACGTGGCCCGGGAGTCGGTCGCGCTCCTCGGCGACGGCGGGCGGCACATCGTCTTCGGCTGGTCGGCGGAGGGCATCGGCACGGGCCGCGGCCACCTCGTCGAAGGCGTCTCCGATCAGGTACTCGGCCCGGTGATGCTGGGCCGCGCGGGCGGCGCCAACCCGGTGCGCACACTGGAGCTGCGCGCCCTCGCGGAGGCTGCCGCGGGACGGCTGCGCCCCGCCGTCACCCGCTTCCCGCTCGCCGCGGCGGCGACCGCCCACCGGGCACTGGAGACACGCGGGACGATCGGCAAGGTGGTCCTGGAACCGTGACCGGCCCGGGGCCGTATCACCGGGCCATACCCGAGGGCGGGGTGTCCGCCTCACCTCACGAAGTGACCGCGTCCCGGAGTGACGTCTTTCCGTGGGGTATCGGTATCCGCTCGACCGTCATGCGCCCGGGGCCGGCAGGGGTTGGCCGGGGCTGGGTGGCGCGGCAAACGACATAGAGGCCGGAGTGCCGCTCCCGGGTCCGTGACGGAGCCGGGAGGTCGGTCGCCACTACCTCTTCATCCCTTTGTTCGCCGACTTTATCTGGGAATTGACCAACCGGGATATCATGGATGCAGCCACGCGCTCCTCCTCCGGTGAACGACTCAAGTCCATTGGCCGTATCGGCGGGCGAGTTTGGTGAATGGCCCGCGCGACTGTCGCGTTCGCGTCGGCGGCCGGCCCGCCCGGCGGGCGGGTGGCGAGCCTGCTGTTCAACGCGTTGCCCAGTTCCCGAGCCGCCGTCGCATCACCTGATCGAGACGCGCTCATCAGGCGTGCGGCCAGTTCCGACACGGACATCTCGTCCCTCGGCGTCTGCCACTGCTGGTTCGGGCGATTGGGGGGAACCTGATCTGCCACTTGTTCCTCTCCTCCTCTTTCTCTGCTGCCGGCGGTACGGAGAGGGAAACGGCACTGCACTGAAGGAGGTTCAATACCCGCGACGGTGCGCCCCCGCCGACGGGCCTCGGGAGCGTGCACGCGATCCGCCCCGCGCAGAGCGTCGGCCCGCGGGCGAAGCGGACGGCTCTCGGCGAAGTGCGGCCGTCGTACGGTCGTGAACAGCTCCACGGCGTGAGCGGCCGGGGAATGAGGAGGCCCGTCCCCGGAGATCATTGGCGGCTGCCGCAGCAGATCAGCGAGACGACACAGGCCGTGACCGCGACGACGGAGAGCACCTGGGCCGCGACCGGCCGCCATCCGATCCGGGTTCGCCGCGGGCGAGTGCGCGGACGCGGCGGACGGGAGGCGTCGTTCAGGGTCTCGCCCAAGCCGTCCGGCATCACCGGTCCGCCCTGTTCGTGGTGAGGTTCACGGTCAGGCTCACGGTGAGTTCGGCCCAGCAGCGCTTTCCCCACGGGCGGGAGGCCGGGCCGAGCCGGTCGTAGCCCCACCGGTCGCTCAGCGCCTCGATGAGGAGCAGCCCGCGCCCGCTCTGTTCTTCAGCGGACAGGGCAAGCAACTCGGGAAGGCGGTGGGGAGCGCGGTCGACGACCGCCAGACACACCCACTCGTCGCTGGGCCGGTCGATGATGATCCGCACGGTGGGACCCCGGGCATGGCGGATCGCATTGGAGACGAGTTCGGCCATCACCAGTGTTGCGGACCCGGTCACCTCGTCCGCAAGACCCCATGCGGCGCATGCGGTGCCGACCAGTCTGCGGGCCAGAGGTGCCGTCTGTTCGGTGCGGGGATGGGTTTCGCTGTAGCCGGGATGCCCGTTCGCGCGGGGTCTGGTCGCCGTCATCGTCATGGATCACGCCTTGGGCAGGGGGTCGGGGGGCACCGCGCCGGTACCCCCCGGAGGTCGGAGAGCAGAAGGGACCGGCGCGGCCGTCAACCGTCGGCTACGGGTCACCGAACGGCCGGTAATCACTCAACTCCGCTGCGCACAGCGGGGTAAGGGAGCAGAGTGGAGGCAGGGTTGAACTGGTTGAACACAGCTCGGGGGTTTCGATGGCACGACGATCGCGCACGCCGAACACAGCCCTCGCGGGCCTGATGCAGTCGGAGGGGATCGGAAACGCGCAGTTGGCGCGGCGCACGAACACCGTCGGGAAAGAACTCGGGATTGTTCTGCACTACGACAAGTCGAGCGTGTCGCAGTGGCTCGCGGGCAGCACGCCGAAACCGCGAGCGAGGCCCGCGATCCTCGAAGCGCTCTCGCGGCTCGCCGGACGCCCGGTGACCTCCGCCGAAGTCGGCTGGGGGGACGATCCGGCCGAGGAGCGCGACGTCGTTTCGGGAGTGATGGCGCTGAGCCATGCGGACATGGACCCGGGCCGCCGCAAGGTGCTGACCGCGGGCATGTACGCCGCCACGCTGGTGGTGCCTGCCTACAACCAGGTGACGGGGGAGCTTGACCAGCGGGTGAAGGAGGCCAGTGCGGGGCGCGCTCTCCGGATCGGGATGAGCGACGTCGAGACCGTGCGGAAGATGACAGACAAAGTCGCCGACATCCTGGACGAGATCGGCGCCGGTCATGCCCGGCCGATGGCGGCGGCGTTCATCACGAACACCATCGGCACGTATCTGCGCGCGGACGCCTCGGACCAGGTGCGCAAGGCGATGCTGGCAGCTGTCTCCGACTTCGTGTACCTCACGGGGTGGATGGCGATGTACGAGACGAAGCAGGGGCTCGGGCAGAAGTACTACCTGCGGGCCCTCGACCTCGCCGGTGCCGGCGAGGACCACGTCACCTACTGCCGTACGCTGCGCGGCATGTCGTTGCAGGCGTCCCACCTCGGCTACGGCCCGAAGGCGCTGGAGCTGGCGGACGCCGCCGCCGAAGCCGCCCCCGCGTCGGGGCCGCGCCTGATCGCGTTCCTGCGCGGGCAGCAGGCCGCCGCCGCCGCGATGACCGGCGACCGGCACACCGCCCTCACCCGGCTCCGCGAGACCGAGACGGCACTGGCCCAGGCGGACGACCGGCGCGACGCTGTCGGCGGCTACGACGAGGCGGCCTACCATTTCCACGAGGCCCATGTCCGGTGGTCGCTCAAGGACGGGCCGGGCAGCGTCAAGGCCCTGCGCCGCTCGAACGCCGCACGCAACCCTCAGGAGCGTCAGGGCCGTGTGCACTGCCTCGGGGTGATCGCCCAACGGCAGATGTCCATGCGGCACGTTGAGGCCGCCTGTGCCACCTGGCACGATTTCCTGGACGAGTACCAGATGATCAGCTCCGCGCGCGGGGACGAGCACCTGCGCAACCTGCGCACCGGTCTCAAGCCGTACGCCTCGCTGCCGGTCGTGCGCACCCTCGACGAGCGGGCGCGCGAGGTCTCCCGGCTGAAGGCAGCCTGACCCGGCTACAGGCTCAACGACAGCTTTCCTTCCACCTTTACGCGAGTTCGACCAGCGGTTGCACGGCGCCTACCTGTAGACATCTGTCCGCATTTATCTGGAGGAGGACGGAATGCGAGTGGGTATCACCGGTCACCGCGGCCTGAGTACGGAGGTCGAGGAGCGCGTGCGGGTGCTTCTGGCGGATGCGGTGGACGGGCACGACGCCGCGGCGCTGGTGGCGGTCTCCTGTATCGCGGACGGTCCCGATGCGTGGTTCGCCGAAGCCGTGCTGTGGACCGGCGGGCACCTTGAGGCCGTCGTCCCGACACCGGGTACTGAAGATGTGCGGGGCTCTTTCGTGTCCTGGCACTCAGCAAGGCCCAGGGCGGGGGGGCCGCCTTACGCGGGGACCTGAGCGCGGACCATGAGCGTGCCCAGGTTCCCCGCTTCCGGAGCCTTGAGGACATGGGCGTCAATGTCGGTGAAGCCGTGCCGCTTGAGGATGTCGGCCCACATCTCGGGGGCGTACTGCCACCGGAGTACCGTCAGCTCGCGCTCCCGTCCTTCGAGCCACTTGCCCCGCATCTGCTGAGGACCGTACGAACCAGCGACCGGTTCGGCCTGCGAGAAGGCGAAGACGCCGCCCGGGGACAGTCGCTTGAAGACGCACGGGAACAGGTCCTCGGGGTCCGTGAACCACACGGCCCCCCATACCGAATAGATCGCGTCGTACTCCGCCGGGACCGACGAGAGGTAGGAGCATGCCTCGCCCTGGGCGAAGGACAGCCCAGGGGTGCCCTTCCACCAGGCGCGGGCCCGCTCGACCTGGACGGGGGAGAAATCGACGCCGGTCACCTCGACGCCCTGAAGGGCCAAGTGGGCGGCCTCCTTGCCTTCGGCCGGCCCGAGCTCCAGCGCGTGGAGGGGGCGGCCGAGTACTTCGGAGCCGGGCCCGTGCCCGGGGTACTGCGTCCAGTCGAACCGGTCGGCCTGCGGCGCCGGTTGGGTGCCCTCGCCCCTGTAGGGCTTGTACTTGTCCCAGTACTCGGCCGGTGTCATGGGCGCGTGGGGCATGAAGCTCCTCGGGAGGGTGGAGTGACCGATGTCCCTTGAGCTGGACACCGTATCGGGGCTCTCTCCCGCGCATGGGCGAATGGCGCCGCTTCACCTGGCTGGGCACGCGAATAGACCCGGGAGCGTTCGTGACGCCCCCGGGCCGGACCGGTTCAGATCAGTGGCAGTTCGACCCCGGACTGCACGGACCGCACTTGCCGTAGTCCCGTTCCCAAAGCTTCCAGTCCACGTCGAAGCCCGCGTCCGCGATGATCTGCGCAGTGCGCTCCACCGAGCCGTCGTACTTGAACTCGATCTCGGGGATGTGCTCCAGGAACCTGCCGTCGAAGTGCTCCGCGCAGAACTCGCGATAGTTCTTGGTGTCCAGGATGAAGACGTGGACCGCCAGGTCGACCAGGCGGCCACAGCACATCTCCAGTCCCTGGCCCCACTTCTCCATGGCCGTGATCAGGTACGAGACCGCCGCGCCGAACAGTCGGTTGGCCATCACCTCGTCCACGGGGTGATCCCGCATCAGAAGCTGGATCTCCCGGTCCCACACGTCGCGTTTCACGTAGTCCTGGGGGTCTCGGACCTTGGTCTCCACTGCTGCCGTCATGCTGCCCTCCATGGCTTTGTCGGGGCCTGCCACCCAGAGCGGGCCCGCTCTCGAAGGACACCACCGGACGGCCACGAGTAGTGAGCAACTACCCTGCAATGCAGGCAATTTGCAGGTCCTGCACACACCGTCGACGCTCCTTCGCGCGCTCGCTACCGTGGATTGGCCCGGCCCCGGCCAGTGGGAGGCGCGATGCGCACCATGGACCCGCTGTGGAGTTCCGCCAAGGCCCGTACGCTTGTCGACCACCAGGACCCCGGAGGGCTCATCCGCATGGGCCGAGTCGGTCGGGGATGGCGGCAAGCCGACCTCGGGGCACGCCTCGGCTGCTCCGCCTCCACCGTCTCCAGAATGGAGCAACGCGGCAGCCGAACGGCTGACCTGCGCCTCCTGCGCCGGGCCGCCCAAGAGGTCGGTGTGCCGCCGTACGTCTTGGGTGCGGCACTGGGATTGAACGTGCTCCAAGCCACTAAAGTGGCGGCCGATGGTCCACGTTGCGCCCAGGAGGACCCCATGCGCCGCCGGACACTGCTTGCGGCCGCCGGGCTGGCGGCCCCCTCCCAGCTCCTTGTCGGCGTGGACGACGCCTTAGCGATCACGCCTGCCCCGACCGGCTCGGCCGTACCGCTTGATACCCGCCTTGCGCGGGCGCGTTCCCTGTTCGACGCGGGCAGGCACGCTGACCTTCTCGAAGCGCTGCCGGGGCTCCTCGCCGACGCCCACGACGCCGCCCGGTCCCGGACGGACCTTGCACACGCCCGGCTCTCGTCGTGCTACAGCCTGGCCGCCCAGCTCCTCGTCAAGATCGGCCGTTACGACCGGGCGCGTCTTACCGCAGACCGCGCCACCGTCCATGCGGAGCTTTCCGGCTCCCCGCTGGCCGCCGCTGCCGCCGCCCGGGAACTGAGTATCGTCCTGCGCCACCAGGGCCAGCCCGGCGCCGCACAGCGCCTGATCCTGAGCGCTGCCGCCCAGGTCGAGGCCACCGGGCTGACGACACCGGCCCATTCGGCAGCCTACGCCCAGATGCTGTGCACCACTTCATACACGGCGGCGCGGGCCGGGGACCGGGACCAGGCGCTGACCATGATCCGCGAGGCGTCCCAGGCCGCGCGCGACCTCCCGCAGCAAGCCCCGGCCAGCCGTCTGTTCTCCATCACGCCGTCCGCCGTCGACCTCTACGAGGTCGGCGTTCACTGGGCACTGGGTGATGCCGGGGCCGCCCTCCAGGCAGGCCGGGCGCTGCACCCGGACCAGTTCCCCACCGCCGAGCGCAAAGGGCGGATGCATACCGATCTCGGCCGTGCATGGTGGCAGTGGGGCAAGCCTGAGCAGGCGGCCCACGAGTTTCTTTCCGCCGTGCGCGTCTCCCCTGGAGAGGTCCGCGACCGCCCAGCAATCCGTCAGATCGTCGCCGACCTGTCCTCACGGCATCCGCGAGTGAGCGGTGTCGGTGAGCTGGCCGCGGTGACCGGCGTCCGCAGCTGACTGCCGACCGCCTCAGGGAGACGGTCGGCGCGAGATTCGGCCCCTACGGGCCAGCTATCGCTGTCCTCCCCATAAAGGCTCGCGGGGGTGTGAGCGCACAGGAGGCCCGCTTGCCCCTGTACCAGCGCACCCACCGCTTCCGGTCGTACTCCTCATGACTGGTGCCCGGCACGGACGGTCCGCGTTCCTTATTACTGAGGAACCGGTGATCCGGTCGGCGAGTGGCCGAGTGGAAAGGAGGAGAACACCGCCCGGCAGCCGGAGATCATCCGCGGCTGCCGCAGCAGATCAGCGAGACGACACAGGCCGTGACCGCGACGACGGAGAGCACCTGGGCCGCGACCGGCCGCCACCCGATCCGGTGCCACCATCGGCGCCGGCGGGGGCGTCGGCCGACGTGCTCCTGGTCGCATGGTGTGGTGTCGAGGCGGTTGAGGATCACCGTTCGGTGATCCCCAGTTCGCTCCACACGGCCTTGCCCCACGGGGCGCCCGGCTTGGTGCCCATGAGGTCGTATCCCCAGCGGTCGGAGTACGCGTCGACCAGGAACAGGCCCCGGCCGGTCGTGTCATCGGCGCAGACCTCTCGAATCCGGGGCAGCTTCCTGGGGGCCCGGTCCACCACCGCCAGGCGAACCCAGTCCGGGGAGGGGCGCGCGACGATCAGCCGAACCAGGGGGCACGAGGTGTGCCGGACGGCGTTCCCGACGAGTTCCGTGATGACCAGTTCCCCGCGGTCGGTGAGGTGGTCGAGGTCCCACAGGCGGAACGCGGCGCGGACGAGACGGCGCGCTTGGGCGGCTGCCTCCGCCGTGCGGGGGTGGTTCTCGGCGTAGCGGGGGTGTCCGATACCGGCTGGGCGTTGGGTGGCCATCGTCACGAAACGCCCCCGAGTTCGAGGTACGTGCGGAAGTGCTCGGGCTTCCAAGTGGCCGGGGCGTCGTGGCGTGCAGCGTAGACGCGGGCGTAGGGGCTTATCGGCTGTGCGCAGGCCAGGGGCGGTGTGCTGCTGGTCCTCGTGGTACTTGCGGGGTGCTGCTCCTGGGAGAGTCTGGTCATCGTGAGCCTCGGCGTCTGCGTGGGGGCATGACCCCGCCCGCTTGTCTCGGGGGAGAACGTCGTGGGCGGGACTGCCGCTCGGGGGCGGCTGTCAGTCAGTCAACGCCGGGGTGCAGGGCTCAGGAGACTCCAGAAGGTGACTCCAACCCGGAGTCACCCCAGGCCCCCTGGACATAGCATCGGCTCACCGCTACTCGGGGGAGTCGGAGATGAACCAGCAGTCAGCACCAGACCCTCGTGTGATCATGGGCGGGCTGCTCAGTGATGAGCGGCTCCTACGCGCCTGCGCCGAGCGGGACATGGGCACCGTCTTCCGGATGCTCAACGGCCGAGGCGTCAGCACCCGGCGTCTCGCCGCCGCCGTCGACATCACCCAAGGGCGGCTCTACGAGTACATGAACGGCAAGAGCCGGGTGGAGAAGCTGACGGTGTTCGAACAGATCGCGGACGCCTTCCACATCCCCGGCCGGTTGCTGGGGTTGGCCCGCCGGTCATGGGAGCCCGCACCGACGGGACCGGAACACCCGCATGGCGACCGTCCACCGCCGAACGGCGACGATCTCGTGGCCATGGACCACTTCCGCAGCGCCGACCGGCAGACTGGCGGCAGCCGTCTCTACGGGGCTGTGGTGCGCCATCTGTCGGACCGCGTGGCGCCCCGGCTCGTCGACACCGACAGCGACGCGCAGGTGTTCGCGGCAGCGGCGGCGCTGACTGAGATGGCCGGGTGGATGGCCCACGACTCCGGGCAAGACGCCCTCGCTGAACGCCACTTCGCCCGCGCCTTGCCGCTGGCCCGCGCCTCGGGTGACCTCCCGCTTGCAGCGCACGTCGCAGCCTCCAGCAGCCACCTCGCCCTTCAGAGTGGAAACCCGGCGGCGGCCGTGCAGTGGGCCCGCGCCGGCCTCGGCCTCGCCGCGCAGGGGCCGCGTATTCCGGTGCTGACCGCGAGACTGCACACCATGAAGGCTCGCGCCCTGGCCGCCGCCGCGCAGCACACCCCAGCCGCCGGCGCCCTCGAAGAGGCCCGGCGCGACTTGGAAGGGACTTCGGACGCCGCGCACCCGTGGCTGAGCCCGTTCGACGCCGCCGCCCTGGCCAGCGAATCCGCGCTGATCCTGCGCGACCTCGAACGGCTCGACTTGGCACTGGCGGAGGCCGAACAGGCCGTTGTGCTGCGCGAGGAAGGGCGGGCACGGTCGCTCGCCCTGAGTCAGATCACCGTGGTGGACATCCGGGTGCGGCGCAAGGAACTGGACGCCGCCGTGCATGCTGCCCATGCGCTGCTGAGCACGAGCCCCACCCTCGGATCCGTCCGGGTCGTCCAGCAACTGGACGAGTTGCGCCGGCTGCTTGAGCGCCACAAGGAGTATCCACCAGTACGGGAATACCTGGTGCGCTTCGATGACGCGCGCAGGGCGAGAATGCTGCTGCTGGCCGATCTGATCCCGCCGTCATCGGGAGGCACCTCCGCATGAGGCCCACCACCCCCACCCCTGCCGACCCTGAAGCGTGGAACGCGTACCTCGCGGAGGGCAACGCCAAGCAGGCCCGCAAGCGCGTGGCCGCTGACGTGCTGTTGCGTGATGCCGCCGGACGCGTCCTCCTGGTGAACCCGAACTACAAGCCAGGCTGGGACCTGCCCGGCGGGATGGCGGAGGCGAACGAGCCCCCGGAGGATGCGGTGGGCCGGGAACTCATCGAAGAACTCGGTCTGCGGGTGACCGTGCGGGGACTGCTGGTGGTCGACTGGGTCGCCCCGCATGGTCCCTGGGACGATCAGCTCGCGTTCATCTTCGACGGGGGCACCCTCGATATGAGTGCGGCTCCCGCGTTGCGGCCCCGGGACGAAGAACTGTCCGAGGCTGTTTTCATAGCGCCCGATGAGGCGTTGCGCCGGGTCGGTGACCGTATGCGGCGACGGTTCACGGCCGCTCTGGACGCGGTAGCAGATGGCCGCCCCCGCTACCTCCGCGACGGCGTACCCGTGGCATAGACCCGCCACCGGCAAGGGTCTATCGCCCCGCCCCCAGCTCACCCAACGCCCCGTCCGTGAGCCGGAACACCGTCCACCCGTCCTGCGGGACGGCCCCGAGCCTGCGGTAGAAGCCGATCGCGGGTTCGTTCCAGTCGAGGACCGACCACTCCAGGCGGGCGTACCCGCGCCGTACGCAGATGCGGGCCAGTTCGGTGAGCAGGGCGCGGCCGTGGCCGGCGCCGCGGGCCTCCGGGCGGACGTACAGGTCCTCCAGGTGGATGCCGTGGACGCCGCGCCAGGTCGAGAAGGTGAGGAACCAGAGCGCGAAGCCGACCGGCTCGCCGGTCGTGTCGTCCACGGCCAGGTGGGCGAAGACGGCCGGGTGCGGCCCGAACAGCGCCTCGTGCAGTTGCCCGGGGGTGGCCCTGGCCTCGTCGGGGGCCTTCTCGTAGACGGCCAGATCGCGGATCAGGGCGTGGATGACGGGGACGTCGGCGGGGGTCGCGGGGCGGATCACGCGTGCCTCCCGGCCACCCGGTCCGCCCAGCGGGCCAGGCGGGAGGAGTCGCTGCTCGGGCGGAGCCGTTCGCGGCGGTCGGCGGCGCGGTAGGTGGCGTACATGCCCTTCACGCCCAGCCAGCGGAAGGGCTCCGGCTCCCAGCGGCGGACCTTGTGGTCGACCCAGGGCAGGTCCGTCAGCGCGGTGCGGGAGCCCTGGCCGGAGTCCAGCCGGACCAGGTCGCACAGGGTGCGGGCGGCGAGGTTGGCGGTGGCGACGCCCGAACCGACGTAGCCGCCCGCCCAGCCCAGGCCCGTCGTGCGGTCCAGGGTGACGGTCGTGCACCAGTCGCGCGGCACGCCGAGGACACCGGACCAGGCGTGGGCCACGCGCAGGCCCGCGAGGGACGGGAAGAAGCGGACGAGGATGTCGCGGAGGGCGTCGATGGTCGCGTCCTGGGTGCGGCCGTCGTTGTCGGTGCGGGAGCCGAAGCGGTAGGGGACGCCACGGCCGCCGAGGGCTATCCGGCCGTCGGCGGTGCGCTGGGCGTACATGTAGGCGTGCGCCATGTCGCCCAGGGTCTCCCGGCCGTCCCAGCCGATCTCGGCCCACTGCTCGTCGGTGAGCGGCTCGGTGGCGATCATCGAGGAGTTCATGGGCAGCCAGGTGCGCCGCTGGCCCTTCAGGGCGGCGGTGAAGCCCTCGGTGCAGCGCAGCACGTAGGGGGCGCGCACGGTGCCGTACGGGGTGACGGCGTGACCCTGGCGGATCTCCGTCACCGGTGTCGACTCGTGGACGGTGACGCCCAGCGCCTCGACGGCCGCGGCGAGGCCCTTGACGAGCTTGGCCGGGTGCAGCCGGGCGCCGTGCGGGGTCCAGGCGGCGCCGACCGCGTCGGCGACCCGGATCCGTTCGCGGGTCTCACGGGCGTCGTACAGCTCGCGGTCCCGCTCGCCGTAGGACAGCTCATGGGCGTGGAACGCCTTCAGCCGGGCCAGCTGGGCGGGGGTGGTGGCCACTTCCAGCACGCCGCCCCGGTGCAGGTCGGCGTCGATGCCCTCGGCCTCGGTGACCGCGACGACCTCGGCGACGGTGTCGTTCATGGCGCGTTGCAGGCGTACGGCGGCCTCGTGGCCGTGCAGCCGGGCGTAGCGGTCGCGGCCCGCGACGCCGTTGTAGAGCCAGCCGCCGTTGCGGCCGGAGGCGCCGTAGCCGCAGAACTTCTGCTCCAGGACGGTGATGCGCAGGAAGGGGGCGGTCTTCTTCAGGTAGTAGGCGGTCCACAGTCCGGTGTAGCCGCCGCCGACTATCGCGACGTCGGCGGACGCGTCGCCGGTCAGGGGCGCGCGGGCCGCGGGAAGGCCGTCGTCCGCGTACCAGAAGGAGATGCCGCCGTTGACGGCACTGCTTGCCGAGCTGCTCATGCGCGGACGTTAACCCCTGAGGGCGGTCAGTGTCTCCTTCGGATTCCATGCTTTTCCGCGGCCCCGGACCAGTGGATAGCACGCCAGACCGATCAGTACGGACAGGATGTGCCCGAGGTCGGTGAAGGTGGCGCCGGTGAGGAGGGGCACCAGGAAGAAGATCAGTACGGCCGCCAGGTACCCGTACCGCCAGGGCGCCGCGATCCGGTAGGTGAGCACGCCCACCACGCCTGCCAGGGCGTAGCTGACGCCGATGTCGAGGGTGTCGGCGGCCCGCCGTGGGGCGGCCCCGACGTCGATGGCGTACAGCAGCGTCATCTCGCTGGCCACCGTGGCCAGCACGTGCGCGGCGACGCAGACCACGAGCCAGCGCAGGGTGCCGAGCCAGCGTTCGGCCTGGGCGTGGAAGACCGTGTACAGGGCGGCGTACGGCAGCCAGTACTCGCCGTCGATCCACATCGCGCTGGTGATCAGCACCCGTACCGGGTCCCGGGACAGCTCGTGGATGTTGGTCGAGCGGTGCCGCAGGAACGCCTGCTCGAAGGCCGGGGACATGTAGTGCAGGGCGATGGTGGTGGCGAACAGGACCAGCAGCCAGAGGTAGGTCCCCGGGGCGCTGCGGACGTAGGCTGCCGCCGCCCTGAGCCCGCGCCGAAATCGGATGACCCGGTTCACACACGTCAGTATCGTCGGCGAGGTGATCGAAGTGCCTGGCGAGCTGGCCGCCTCACAGGAGAAGTTCAACGGGGAGGCGGGGCGTTCCTTCATCGCCGAGCTGCCGGGACGGGCCGAGGAGTTCCTGCGGCGCTGGGAGCTGACGGTGGACGGTCCGGCCATGTACGGGGTGTGCGCGCTGGTGCTTCCGGTGGTGCGCGCCGGGGGGACACCGGCCGCGCTGAAGCTCCAGCCGCTCGACGAGGAGAGCGCGGGTGAGCCCGAGGCGCTGCGGATCTGGGACGGCGACGGGGCGGTACGGCTGCTGGAGCACGACGGGCCGACCTGCACGCTGCTGCTGGAGCGGCTCGACGAGGGCCGGGTGCTGAGCGACCTGCCGGACGACCGGGAGGCGGTGCGGATCATCGGCGGGCTGCTGGCCCGGCTGACCGCGGTGCCGGCCCCGCCGGGGATGCGCCGGCTGGCCGACATCGCCCGTCAGATGCTGGAGCAGGTGCCGTGGGCGCTGGAGCGGATCGCGGATCCGGCGGACCGGCGGCTGGTCGGGGACTGCGCGGCGGCGGTGCGCGAGGTGCTGGCCGAGCCCGGTGACCGGCTGCTGCACTGGGACCTGCACTTCGAGAACGTGCTCGCGGGGACCCGGGCCGACTGGCTGGCCATCGATCCGAAACCGCTGGCCGGCGACCCCGGCTTCGATCTGCTCCCGGCGATCGACAACCGTTACGACCCGGCCGAGACCGGGTGGCGTTTCGACGCGCTGACGGACGCGCTGGGCCTGGACCGGGAGCGGGCGCGGGCGTGGACGCTGGGGCGGGTGCTGCAGAACTGCCTGTGGGAGACGGAGGACGGACGGCCGTTGGAGGCCGTCCAGTTGGAGATCGGGCGCGCGCTGCGCCGGTGACACGCCGTCGAACGGCCCATCCACCCGGTCCACGGGCACATCGGCCATAGCGTGCAGAATATGACAAAATGCAGCATCGCGTACCTGGCGTGCACCGCGGCGCTCGTCGGTGCGGCCCTCGGTACCACCCCGGCCTCCGCCGCCCACACGACCCACGTGGTCCACCCCGGGGAGTCCATTCAGAAGGCGGTCGACGCCGCACGGCCCGGAGACACCGTCCTGCTGACCCCCGGCACCTACCAGCAGAGCGTGACGGTGAGCAAGTCCGGCCTGACCCTGCGCGGCATGGGCCTCGGCACCGTGCTCCAGCCCGCCGAGAAGGAGGCCGCCACCGGCTGCTCCGCGGCGGGCAACGGCATCTGCGTGACGGGCACCACGGCCCACCCGGTCCGGGACGTCACCGTCGCGGACCTCAGCGTGACCGGCTTCGCCCGGTCCGGGGTGTTCGGCACGTCGACCGACCGGATGACCGTGACCAGGGTCTACGCCGCCAAGAACGGCGTCTGGGGCATCGCCCAGGAGCAGTCCGTGCACGGCGCGTTCCGGTACAACCACGCCAAGGAGAACGGCGACGCGGGCCTCTTCCTCGCCAACACCGTCTCGGCCGAGCAGGGCGCGAAGGACACCAAGGGCGCGGCGGTCGAGAGCAACCGCCTGGAGGGCAACCGGATCGGCGTGACCGTCCGGCGTCTGCGCAACCTCACCGTCTCGGACAACTACGTCACCGGCAACTGCGTCGGCATGTTCGTCGTCGGCGACGAGAACAAGCCGCGGGCGGGCGCCCTGACCGTCCAGGACAACCAGATCACGCAGAACAACAAGTCCTGCCCGAAGACCGACCGGCTGCCCGCGCTCCAGGGCTCCGGGATCGTCCTGACCGGCGCCGAGGACACTCTGGTCACCCGGAACCGGATCACCGGCCACTCCGGCAAGTCGCCGCTGTCGGGCGGCATCGTCCTGTTCAAGAGCTTCGTGGGCGTCACCAGCGAGCGGAACCGGATCAACGACAACGTCCTGGACAGCAACGCCCCGGCCGACCTCGTCAACACCGACACCGGCAAGGGCAACACGTTCAGCGGCAACTCCTGCCGGGCCTCCAAGCCCGCGGGCATGTGCTGACCGCCGTCCGTCGCATCCCGTAGCCCGGGGGCCGGCCGGTCCGCGGCCGGCCCCCCGGGCGGTCCGAGGACCGGTCCGCCGGGCGGTCCGAGGACCGGTCCACCGGCCAGTCCACCGGCCAGTCCAATGCCAGTCCAATGCCAGTCCAAGGCCAATCCAAGGAAGGAAGGCGGCACATGACGACCGTGACCTCCAAGCCCTCGGCCCCGCACGAGAAGGCGGGATCCTCGTCCCCACCGCCGTCCATGCGGCTGCGAGAGCTGGTGTTCGGCGCGGCATGTGCCGCCGCCGTCCGGGCGGCCGCCCGGCTGGGCGTCGCCGACGCCCTCGGGGAGTCCCCCATGGCCGTGCCGGACCTCGCGGCCGCGGTGAAGACCGAGCCGCAGCCGCTGCGCCGGCTGCTGCGGGCGCTGGTCTGCTACGGCGTCTTCGAGGAGCGGCCGGACGGCACGTTCGCGCACACCGCCATGTCCCGGCTGCTGCGCGAGGACGACCCGAACAGCCTGCGTGACATCTCCCTGTGGTGCACCGAGCCGTGGACCTGGGACGCCTGGCCCCGGCTCGACGAGGCCGTGCGCACCGGCCGGAACGTGGTCGAGGACCTGTACGGCAAGGAGTTCTTCACCTACCTCAACGAGGACGCCCCCGAGTCGGCGGACGTCTTCAACCGCGCGATGACCACCTCCAGCGAGCAGTCGGCGCGGGACGTGGCCGCGCTGCTCGACCTGTCCGGCGCCGCCTCGGTCGCCGACATCGGCGGCGGCCAGGGCCATGTGGTGGCGAGCCTGCTCGACAAGTACCCGTCGATGCACGGCAGTCTGCTCGACCTGCCGCGCGTGGTGGCCAATGCCCTGCCGCGGCTGCGCGCGGGCGGTGACCTCGCCGGCCGCGCGCGCGTCGTGCCCGGCGACGCGCGGGTGTCCGTGCCGGTCGAGGCCGACGTCTACGTCATCAAGAACATCCTCGAATGGGACGACGCGAGCACGGCGCGGCTGCTCGGCAACGTCGTCGCGGCGGGCGGCCCGGGCACCCGGGTCGTGGTCATCGAGAACCTCGTCGACGACACCCCCTCGATGCGCTTCAGCACCGCCATGGACCTGCTGCTGCTGCTCAACGTCGGCGGGGCCAAGCACACCACCGACTCCATGGTGCGCCGGCTGACCGCGGCCGGCCTGGTCGTCGACGGCACCGCTCCGGTCAACCCGTACCTGGACGCGTTCGACTGCCATGTCCCCGGCTGAACGGGACACCGGCACGGCGGTACGGACGCGGAAACCGGTCGCCGGGCCCGCGGCGGCGGGCCCGGCGACCGGTGTTTCCGTATCGGGAGACGGTGTCAGCCGCGCTCCCACAGATAGAAGCGGTGCGCCATGGCGTCCTTCGGGGAGCGCCAGGTCTCGGGGTTGTACGCGCTGACGTAGGCCGTGAGCCGCTCGCTGATGCCCCGGAACTCCGGGTGGTCGGTGACCTTGGCGATGGCCGGTCCGGGCTCGCGCTCGGACTCGACGAGGTGCATGTACACATCGCCGAACTGGAAGAGGCTGCGCCGGACGACCCCGACGAGGTGGGGCAGCTCCCCCCGGTCGGACTCCTCGAACACCTTGGCGATGTCGGGGGCGGAGCCGGGGGCCATCCGGGCGACGATCAGAGCCTGGTGCATCGGGTGCGTTCCTTCCGCGCTCAGTCGGCGACGGCGGCCGTGGACCGCCGCCCGGCCGCGGCCTTCTCGATCTTGTCCCGGATCAGCCCCATCTGGATCTTGGAGTTCCGGTTGATGTTGTCGGTCATCCAGTCGTCGTCGACCGGGGCGTCCGGCTTCATCGCGAAGTCCTGGGTCCACACCATCCGGGTGCCGGCCGCGACCTCCTCGTAGCGCCAGTGGATGTCCATGTGCGCGAACGGGCCGGTCTCCACCCGGCGTGCCTTGACGCTGAGCGTGTCGCGGTCCGGCTCGCGCTCGGAGACCCAGCTCCACACGGTGCCCTTCTCGTCCGGGTGCATGGTCAGCCGGAACGTCGTCTTCGCGCCCTCCCGGGAGAGGATCTCGACCGCCGCGTACTCGCTGAACAGCTGCGGCCAGTTCGCCAGGTCGTTGGTCATCTCCCAGACGAGGTCCAGGGGGGCACCGATGACGATCTCGTTCTGTGTGTGTCCTGCCATGTCAGGCTCCTGCCATCAGAGTGGTGTTGACGAGGTCGAGGAACTGCCGGGGCGTCCTGCAGCGCTCCGCGTCCGGCGGCATCGGCGTGCCGTGCCGGTTCTCCAGCTCACCCACGATGCCGAGCAGGCCCAACGAGTCGATGCCGAGGGCGTCGAAGCCACTGTCCGAGCGCTGCTCCAGTTCCTGCGGGGCGACGGTGACCCCGGCGGCCTGCTTCATGAGCCCGGACAACTCTTCCAGCGTGATGAGGACACTCATGCGGTTCTCTCCTTCTCTCCGGGAGTGCTGTGAGACGGCCTCCGGGGAGGCGTCGGGTGACGGCCTCGGAAGGCGTCGGGTTCTTCAGACGCGTTCACCGGT
This sequence comes from Streptomyces sp. NPDC001270, assembly GCF_042896695.1. Lineage (NCBI taxonomy): Bacteria > Bacillati > Actinomycetota > Actinomycetes > Kitasatosporales > Streptomycetaceae > Streptomyces > Streptomyces sp. NPDC001270. The sequence continues at coordinate 239,322 of NZ_JBIAXM010000006.1, forward strand.
GCCGCGCCGCAGCACCAGCGCCGAGTTCGACCCCATGAGTCCCCGGCTGAGGACCAGCGCCGTGCGCAGTTCGGTGTTGCGGGCCCGGCAGGTCACGAGGTCGAGGTCGTGGCAGACGTCGAAGACGTTGGGGGTGGGTGGGATCAGTCCGTGCTCCATCGCCAGCACCGCCGCCGCGGTGTCCAGCACCGGCGCCGCGCAGTAGCCCCGGCCGATGCCGGTCTTCGGCGCGGTGACCGGTACCCGCGCGGCGTGCGCGCCCAGGGCGTCGGCGATGGCCAGCGCCTCGGCGCGGTCCGCGGCCGGCACGCCCAGCGCGTCGGCGAAGACCACGTCGATCTCCTCCGGCGCGCACCCGGCCTCGTCCAGGGCGCCCCGGATCGCCTGGGCGAGCCCGGCCCGGGAATCCTCCCAGCGGGAGGCTCCGGTGAAGGTCGCCGCGTGCCCGGCGAGCAGGGCCCGCAACGGCGCCCCGCGCTCCAGGGCCGTACGCTCCGCCTCCACCACGACCATGGCACCGCCCTCGGCGGGCACGAACCCGCCGGCCTCGGCCGTGAACGGAAGGTAGGCGCGGAGCGGATCGTCCACGGTGCTCAGCTCCTGGTAGCCGAGCTGGCAGACCATCGAGTACGGGGCCAGTGGCGCCTCGGTCGACCCGGCGACGACCGCGTCAGTGCCGCGCTGCACCGCCCGCGCCGCATGGGCGAGGGCGTCGAGGCCGCCCGCCTCGTCGGCCGCGACCACCGAGCAGGGGCCCTTCAAGCCGCGACGGATGGAGATCTGGCCGGTGGAGGCGGCGTAGAACCAGGCGATGGACTGGTACGGGCCGACGAACCGGCTGCCCTTACCCCACAGTCGCTGCAGCTCCCGCTGGCCGAACTCACCGCCGCCGGAACCGGCCGCGGTGACCACGCCGATGGAGAACGGCGCGTCGGCGGTGTCGGCCTGGCCCAGCCGGGCGTCCTCCAGCGCGAGGTCGGCCGCGGCCATCGCGTAGTGCGTGAACCGGTCGGTCTGGACGAGGTAGCGCTCCTCGACCGCCGCCGCCGGGTCGAACGCGCGAACCTCGCCGGCCACCTTCAACGGCAGGTGCTCGCAGCCTTCGCGGGTGATCCGGTCGAGGACGCTGAGCCCCCGCTGGGTGGCCTTCCAGAAGGTGTCGGTGGTGGTTCCGTTGGGTGCGACGACACCGATTCCGGTGATGGCCGCGCGACGTTCGTGGGGTGGTGCGCTCATCGTGTGCTCTCCCTTACTCCCTGGGCCGGGTCAGGATCACCGCGGACTGGAAGCCGCCGAACCCGCTGCCCACGGAGAGCACGCTGCGCAGCGTGCGCTCGCGGGCGACACGGGGGACGTAGTCCAGGTCGCACTCGGGGTCCGGGGTCTCGTAGTTGGCGGTCGGCGGGACGACCTGGTTCGCCAGGGCCAGCACGCAGGCCACGACCTCGATCGCGCCGATCGCGCCGAGGGAGTGCCCCACCATGGACTTGATGGAACTCATGGGCGTCCGGTAAGCGTGCTGCCCCAGGGCCCGCTTCACGGCGGCCGTCTCGTGCCGGTCGTTCTGCCGGGTGCCGGAGCCGTGGGCGTTGACGTAGTCGATGGCCGTGGGGTCCAGCCGGGCGTGGTCGAGGGCGTCCTCGATGGCGCGGGCCATCTCCAGGCCCTCGCTGGTCAGTCCGGTCATGTGGTAGGCGTTGCCGTAGGTGGCGTAGCCGCTCAGTTCGCAGTAGACATGGGCGCCCCGGGCTCGCGCGTGTTCCAGTTCCTCCAGGACGAGCACCGCGCCGCCCTCGCCCATGACGAAGCCGTCACGGTTGTTGTCGAAGGGCCTGGAGGCGTGGGCCGGGTCGTCGTTGTTGGGGGACGTGGCCTTGATCGCGTCGAAGCACGCCATGGTGATCGGTGAGATCGGCGAGTCCGACGCACCGGCTATGCAGACGTCGGCCCGGCCTTCCTCGACGGTGTGGAAGGCGTACCCCACCGCGTCGAGTCCGGAGGTGCAGCCGGTCGAGACGGTCTGCACCGGACCCTGGGCGCCGAATCGCTCCGCCACCGCGGAGGCCAGCGTGCTCGGCGAGAACGCCCGGTGCAGCTGTGGCTGCGCCTCGCGGTGGTCCACGTCCCAGTGCTGCCCTCCGTGGCTGACCAGGACGTAGTCGTGTTCCAGGCGGGTGGTGCCGCCCACCGCGGTGCCCAGCGAGACGCCGACCCGCCAGGGGTTCTCCCTGGCCAGGTCGAGACCGGAGTCCCGGACCGCCTCGTCACCGGCGACCAGCGCGAACTGGATGTACCGGTCCGCCCGCTCGGCCTGTTCCGCGTCCAGCCCGTACGCCGCCGGATCGAAGTCGCACTCCGCGGCGATCCGGGACCTGAGCCCGGACGGGTCGAAGAACGTGATGCCGCGCGTCGCCGTGCGGCCGGCCGCGAGCAGGTCCCAGAACGCCCGGGTGCCGATGCCGCCCGGGGCGACGATGCCTATGCCGGTGACCGCCACCCGCCGGGTCATGAGGGAACCTTCCGTGGATCGGCCGCGTCGGCGGCGTCCGCCACAGCCGCCTCGGTGGTGACGGCCGCGGCACCGATCACCTCGGTCTCCTCCGTGTCGACGTGGCCCAGCTGCGGACGCGGCGCGAGCGGACCGAGGTGGAAGACGATCCGGGCCTCCACGTTGCCGACGTTGCGGAAGCGGTGGCGCATGTAGGCGGGGATCATCAGCCCCTGCTCCGGCCGCAACTGGTGCGCCTCGCCGTCCAGGTCCACCTCCAGCTCACCGCACAGGGCGTAGACGAACTCCTCGGAGTACGGGTGGTAGTGCTCACCGATGCGGTCGCCGGGCTGCACAATGGCCACGCCCATGAAACCGCTGGTGGAACCCACCGTGGCCGGGGTGAGCATGGCGCGCAGATCACCGCCGCGCCGGACGTTGGGCTCGACCTCGCTGAGGTCCACGATTCTCGGACGGGGTTTGATCACGACGTTCCTCCGTTGATGTGCTGCGGTGGGATGAGGGGCGTGTCCACCGGACCGGGCCGCCGGGTCAGGCGCCGGGCGAACGGCGGTCGGTGACCAGGGCCATGCGGACGGCCTCGCCGTCGAGGAGCGACTTCAGCTCGGCCGCGTGCGGCGACGGAGGTACCACGGGCTGGGTACCGGTCTCCTCGCGCAGGTCGAGCAGCCGCACCACGATGTCGTCGCGGTGGAAGATCGTGCTGCGCAGCACCGGGCTGGTCGGGTCCCCGGCGACCATCTCGTCGTACTGGGCGAGCAGCTCGGCCAGCCGCATCCCGCGGCCGGGCACCGACGGGTAGTACATCGCGCACCGCTCGCCCCAGGCCAGGCCGTCCGCCGTCACGTGGTGCACGGCCGGCAGCGCCGCCCTGGTGAAGAAGATCCGCGCCGACTCCTGGTCGTTCAGGTCCCGGTCCTGCTCCAGATAGGGGTTGATGGCCTCCTCGACCGCGCGCACCTCGGGCTGCCGGGCGACGTGCCGCAGTGCCGCGAGCAGGTCGCCGCGCACCTCGATGGCCCGCACCACCCGGTTGCCGTGCATGAACAGCGAGGTCCGGCACAGCCGCGTGGACTCGTCGACCTTCGCCTCGGGCGCGGCGTACTCCGCGAGCAGCTTCTGGACCTTCTCCTCGCTGCCCGGCCGGACCGTGAAGGTCAGCGCGTGCCGGATCAGCCCGTCACCGATCCGCGGCGAGGTCTGGAGCCGGCGCTGCGGCGACCGCTCGACGCCCACACCGGTCTCCCGCACGACGTGGAAGCGCAGCGACCGGGTGTCCCGGACACAGCCGTGCAGCGGCTTCACCATCTGCACGTGCTCCTCGCTGTTCACCCAGGCGAGGAAGGGCGGGGCGCTCTCCCACTCGCTCGTGATGAGCCATTGGGAGGGATTCTCGATGGACTGGCAGAGTTGGTCGCTGACGTGGCCGGGCACGGACGCAACCTGGTTGCACAGGTGCTCGTACGCCTTCAGGAACTGCTGCTGGGCTCCGTCGTACACGTCGACCAGCAGGACGACCCGCAGCCGCGAGCCGTCGAACACGGACTGGGAGACTTTCGACACCTGTCGGGTCAGCGCTTCTGAAACACGTTCAGAGGTAGTGGTCATCCTGCGTACATCTCCTTACGGGGCAGACTCGGGCGCCGGCCGCGGGTGACGCGACGTCAGCGTTCCTTGATCCTGTGCCGGTCCCCAGGAGTGCGCGACTCGTATGAACCACGCGGGTGATGGGCACCGTGAAGACACTCCGAGCGGCCCGCCCAGGGCTGTGAACCACGCGGGTGATTGAGACCGCCGAGGCACACCGAGCCGCCCGCAAAGGGCATGGAAAATCACAGGCGCCCCTCGGCGCACCTCTGCCTACGGAGGCTTCGATGCATCAAAAAGCCGACCACCGGATTCCCGTCCTCATCGTGGGCGGCTCTCTGGTGGGTCTGTCCATGTCCCTGTTCCTGGGCCGTCTCGGTGTGCGGCACATGCTGGTCGAGCGGCACTCCGGAACCTCGATCCATCCACGCGGACGGGGCAACAACGTACGGACGATGGAGCTGTTCCGGGTGGCCGGCATCGCGCCGGGCATCAAGGCCGCGGCCTCGCCGCTCGCCGGCAACCACGGCATCCTGCAAACCCCGACGCTGGTCGGCGACGCCGGCGAATGGCTGTTCAAACAGATCGACCCGGGCGGCGGACTCGCCCGGCTCAGCCCCACCGCGTGGTGCCTGTGCAGCCAGAACGACCTCGAACCGGTACTCCTGGAGAACGCCCGCGCACTCGGCGGCGACCTGCGCTACTCCCACCAGATGGAGTCCTTCGAGCAGGACGCCGAAGGGGTGACGGTCACCGTCAAGGACCGCTCCACCGACGAGCGGTACACCGTCCGGGCCGACTACCTGGTCGCGGCGGACGGCCCGCGCAGCCCGGTGCGCCACCGGCTCGGCATCGGACAGTCGGGCCCCGGCGACCTGTTCGCCAACGTCAGCGTCACCTTCCGCTCCAAACTGCTCGCCGACGTGGTCGGCGACCGGCACTTCATCTGCTGCTACCTCACCGACCCGGAGGCCGACGGCGCGCTGCTGCCGATCGACAACCGGGAACGCTGGGTCTTCCACGCACCGTGGCATCCGGAGCGGGGCGAGACGCTGGAGGAGTTCACCGAGGAACGCCTCCTCCGGCACATCCGGCGGGCCGTCGGCGTCCCCGACCTCGATGTGGAAATCACCGGAACAGCGCCGTGGCGCGCCGCCGAACGGGTCGCCGACGAGTTCGTGTCCGGCCGGGTGTTCCTCGCCGGCGACTCCGCCCACGAGATGTCGCCCACCGGGGCGTTCGGCTGCAACACCGGTATCCAGGACGCCCACAACCTGGCCTGGAAGCTGGCCGCGGTGCTGGCCGGCTGGGCGGGAGACGGCCTGTTGGAGACGTACGGCACCGAGCGCCACCCGGTGGCCCTGGCGACCAGCGCCCGTGCCTCCGCCCGCTCGGTCGAGCACAGCCACCCCGGCTTCGCGCCGCCCCCCGGCGTCGGCGGCGGCCGGCGCGGCGGCATCCTCAACGTCGTCCTCGGCTACCGCTACCCGCAGGGCGCCGTCGCCGGCGCCGACCCCGAGCAGCCGGTCGTCCCCGAGGAGCTGCGCCTGGCCGGACAGCCCGGCAGCCGCGCCCCGCACCTGTGGCTGCGCCGGGACGGCGAGCGGATCTCCACCATCGACCTGTACGAACGCTCCATGGTCCTGCTCACCGACGCCCCGGACGACGCGGGCTGGCACGCGGCGGCCCGCCGCATCGCCGAGCGGGACGGCGTACGGCTCGACGCCTACCGGATCGGGCCGGGCGCCGACGCGGACCTGACCTACGACACGGAGAGCGCCGCCGGACCGGTCGACTGGACGCGGCTGCACGGCACGACGGCCGACGGCGCCGTCCTGGTCCGCCCGGACGGATTCGTCGCCTGGCGCTCCACCGGTGCCGCACCGGATCCGGAGACGGAACTGCGCGCGGCCCTGACGGAGATCCTGCGCAGGGACTGAGCCGCCCCCGCACCGAGAGGGCCACCCGCGCCGGGAGACACGGGTGGCCTTCGCCGTTCAGGGGCGGCCGGGATCACCGGTCGGCTGAGGTCACCGGTCGGCCGGGGTCACGCCGCGCCGGCCCCCGGGCTCCGGCCCCGGGCGGGGGCGTACGCACAGGTCGTGCCCGGCCCCGAGCCCCGGCGCGGACACGTCAGGTGTGGTCCGCGCCGGGGCGATCCAGGCCCAGGTCGTGCCGGGGGCGGCCGACCATGGTCGCGGGGTCGACGATGCGGTCGAAGTCGGCGGCGGCGACCCCCAGGGCGAGGGCCGCCTCGCGCAGGGTGGTGCCCTCGTCGTCGGCCTTGTGCGCGATCGCGGACGCCTTGTCGTAGCCGATGGTGGGGCTGAGCGCGGTCACCAGCATCAGCGACCGGCCCACGTAGTCGTCGATCCTCGCCCGGTCGAGTTCGGTGCCCTCGACGCTGTAGCGGCGCAGCTTCTCGCAGGCGTCGGCGAGGATCCGGGCCGAGTGCAGGATGTTGTTGATGATGATCGGGCGCATGGCGTTCAGCTCGAAATTGCCCTGGGCGCCCGCGGCGGCGACGATCGCGTCCTCCCCGATGACCTGGAGGCAGACCATGACCATGGCCTCCTGCTGGGTGGGGTTGACCTTCCCGGGCATGATCGAGGAGCCGGGCTCGTTCGCGGGCAGCCTGAGTTCGTGCAGCCCGGCCCGCGGCCCGGAGGCCAGCCAGCGCATGTCGTTGGCGATCTTCATCAGGGCCACGGCCAGGCCGCGCAGCCCCGCGCCGACCGCCACCATCGCGTCCAGCGAACCCTGGGCCGCGTACTTGTTGGGGGCGGTCACGAACGGCCGCCCGGTCAGCTCGGCGATCTGCGCGGCGATCTGCTCACCGAACCCCTCGGGGGCGTTCAGACCGGTGCCCACCGCGGTGCCGCCCGCCGCGAGCCGGTGGACGGCGGGCAGGCTGTCGGCCGTCCGGGCGCGCGCGTCGCGCAGCTGGGCGACATAGCCGGACCACTCCTCGCCGACGGTGATCGGGGTGGCGTCCTGGAGGTGGGTACGGCCGGTCTTGACCACGTCCACCCAGGTCACGGCCTTGTCCTCGATCGCCTGGGTGAGCTGGTCGACGGTGCGCAGCAGATGGTCGGACACCTCGAGGACGGTCGCGATGTGCATCGCCGTGGGAAAGGTGTCGTTGGACGACTGGCCCATGTTGACGTGGTCGTTGGGGTGGACCGGCTGTTTGCTGCCCAGGGCGCCGCCGAGCAGCTGGCTGGCGCGGTTGCCGATCACCTCGTTGACGTTCATGTTCGACTGGGTGCCCGACCCGGTCTGCCACACGTACAGCGGGAACTCGCCGTCCAGCTCACCGGCGATGACCTCGTCCGCGGCCCGGACGATCGCGGCGGCGCGCTCCTCGTCCAGCCGGCCGGCCCGCCGGTTGACCAGGGCCGCCGCCTTCTTGACGTAGCCGTAGGCGTGGTAGACGGCCTTGGGCATGTGGTCGTCGCCGATGGAGAAGTGGATCAGGGAACGCTGGGTCTGCGCGCCCCAGTAGTGCTCCGCGGGGACGTCGATCTTGCCCATCGAGTCGGTCTCCACCCGGGTGCCGGTGGCGCCCGTGCCGATCGGCACGTCCCGTACGGCGGTCCGGTGCGCCGCCATCACACGACCTCCTCGGGATAGTCGGGCCGCCACATCGCGTCCTGCACCGCCTGGACGACGTCGTCGATGTCCGCCCGCGCGACGCCCTCGTCCAGCGCCTGGCGCACCACGGCGACCGCGACGGTGGCCGAGGAGGCCCGCAGGTTGGCCACCTCCGGGAGCAGGGAGGCGCCGGGTGTGCCGGTGTCGACGAGGCCGGCGACCGCCTCGGCCGCGGCGCGGATCATGCCCGGCGTGACGTGCGCGGCCCGCGCGACCACGGTGCCGAGGCCGAGGCCGGGGTAGACGAGCGCGTTGTTGGCCTGCCCGATCCGGTGGTCGACGCCCTGGTAGGGCACCGGATCCCACGGGGTCCCGGTGCCGATCAGCGCCCGGCCGTCGGTCCAGTGCACGAGGTCCGCCGGGTGCGCCTCGATCTTCTCGGTCGGGTTGGACAGCGGGAAGATCAGCGGCCGGTCGACGTGCGAGGCCATCTCCCGGATGATCGGCTCGGTGAAGGCACGGGGGGTGGTGGACGTCCCGATGAGGATGGTCGGCCGCGCCTCGGCCACCGTGGTGGCCAGGTTGATCCGGCCCCGGCCGTCCCGGCTGTAGTCCTTGGCCTCGACGGCCGGCCGGGCGTACGCGGTCTGGAAGTCGCGCAGCTCGGCCATGTCGTCCAGCAGCAGACCCTGCTGGTCGACCAGCCACACCTGCCGGACGGCCGCCTCCGGCCGGGCCCCGGCCCGGACCATCGCCTCGCGGATCTGGTCGGCGATGCCGACCCCGGCGGTGCCGGCGCCGAAGACGACCACGCGCTGCTCGGCCAGCGGCGTACCGGCCACCCGCACGCCCGCGAGGACGGCGGCGAGGGTGATCGCCCCGGTGCCCTGCATGTCGTCGTTGAAGATGCACGCCTTGTCGGCGTACTCCAGCAGGATGCGGCGCGCGTTGGACGGGCCGAAGTCCTCGAAGTGCAGGAGCGCCCGCGGGAACAGCCGCGAGGCGGTAGCGATGTAGGTGCCGATGAGCCGGTCGTAGGCGTCGCCGCGGGTGCGGGAGTGCCGCAGCCCGACATAGAGCGGGTCGGTGAGCAGGGCCTCGTTGTCCGTGCCGACGTCGAGCATGACGGGGACGACCCGGCCCGGGTCGATGCCGGCGGCGGCGGTGTAGACGGCCAGCTTGCCCTGGGAGATCCCCATGCCGTTGCTGCCCCAGTCGCCGATGCCCAGGATCTGCTCCGCGTCGGTGGCCACCAGCAGGTCGACGTCGTCGGCGCCGAGCCCGAGGTTGGCGAACGCCGTCTCCACCCCGTCCGGATCGTCCACCGAGAGGTACACCCCGCGCGGCCGCTGGTACTCGTGGCTGTAGCGCTCGATCGCCTGGCCCACCACGGGGTCGTACACGATGGGCAGCATCTCGGTCAGATGGTCGACGAGCAGCTTGTAGTAGAGCGTCTCGTTGCGGTCCCGCAGCGACTCCAGGAACGTGTTCTTCGCCAGCGGCGTCGGCTGGGAACTGAACTGTTCGTAGGCGCGCATCGCCTGCTGTTCCTCCGACAGCACCGCCGGCGGCACCAGACCGGAGATGCCGAGCTGGGTGCGCTGCTGCTCGGTGAACGCCGTGCCTCTGTTGCGGATCGGGTCCCGCAGAACGTCAGCTCCCGGAGATCTGTGGGTCGTCCTGACCGAACTCATGGCGGTCCGCCTTTCCGGAGGGATGGTTCTTCTCGTTCCCGAGGCGTTGTCCCGGCCCAGGACCCGCTGCTCCTCCCCTGGTCACAAGCACCGCGGACACACCGATATACGAATATCCTCATCCATTCGGCGCAATTTGTAATGTCGTGGCCGCGGCCCGCCCCCGCCCCGGGCCGCGGCCTCCCCGTCCCTCGCCCCCTGCCCCGCGGCCCCTGCTCCTCAGCGGCCCGCTCTCGGTGGCCCCCTCCTGCTCAGTGGCCGTCGGGCAACCAGTTGCCGTGGAAGCCCGCGGGTACCCGGCGGGGCAGGTGGACCGTGGCCGTGGGGGGTCCGCTCAGGTCGTCGGCGTCGAGGACGACGAGGTCGCTGCGGTCGGTCGCGGGGTCGTGGACGAAGGTCAGCAGCCAGCCGGGACCGCCGGCCCGGTCGTCGGCGGGGGCGAACGCCGCTTCGCCGGGAACCCGGCCGCCGTCGAACCGGTGGCTCGTGACGGTGCCCCGCTCAAGGTCGTAGCGGTGGATCGCGCCGCCGTGGGCGCCGGTGTGCGGGTCGCCGGTGGTGCTGACCTGGCCGAGCCTGGCGGGCAGACCGGCCAGCCGGTCGTCGACACGGGGGAACTCGCAGGCCCGGTCGTCCAGTTGCTCCTCGCGTACGGTCCCGAGGTCCAGGTCGACGGTCCAGCGCCACAGCGTCCCCGGGCCGGTGGTCGTGACACCGTCGCCGAGGGAGTCGTAGCGGACCACGTACAGCACCAGCCGTCGCCCGTCGGCCTCCTCGTGGGCGTTGAGCGTGTGGAACACGAAGCAGGTGTCGATCTCGAACCAGCGCACGGCACCGTACGGATCGTCCCGGCGCAGCACACCGAGGCGGGCGCCGTAGTCGGGGGTCCAGGTGTAGGGCATGCCCGGCCGGCCACTGGTCGCCACGGCCAGGTCGAACAGGATCGGCAGATCCATGAAGACCACATGGCCGCTGGTCAGGAAGAAGTCGTGCATCATCGTGTGCGCGCCGACGTCGACCGGCCGGCTGAGGACGAGTTCGCCGCCGGCGTCCGCGCGGTGGTAGGTCAGGTACGGCGCGTTCAGGCCCCCGTACCCGAAGAAGTGCAGCTCCCCCGTGGTGGGGCAGATCTTGGGGTGCGCGGTCATCGGGGTGCGCAGCCGGCCCTGGAAGTCGTAGGCCCCGACGGTGTCCAGCTCGTGGCCGGGTCGGCAGTCCAGTTCGTAGGGGTAGGACGACTCGACCAGGGCCAGGGTGCGCCCGGCGTGGCGGACCACGTGGGTGTTGGCCTTGCCCGCGGTGAGGTCGACGTTGCCGTGTTCGTCGTGCAGTCGCGCGCCGTGGGTGAAGGTGCTGGTGCGGACCCACCGGTTGCGGTAGGCCGTGGCACGGCCGCCCTCCAGCCGGACGCCGTGCACCATGCCGTCGCCCATGAACCAGTGTGCGGAGGCGGCCTCGCGGGGGTTGGGGCCGTTGCGCAGGTACCAGCCGGTCAGCTCCGGCGGGATGGTGCCGGTGACGGCCAGTTCGGTGACGGTGGCCTCGTCGGGTACGGGGGCGAAGTTGCCCAGCAGGTGCGGAGCGGTGGCGGTCATGTCGGATCCTCGGGTGGTGGCGGAGGGGGTCACTCGGCGGCGTGCGCCGCCGCTGCGGCCCGCGCGGTGTACCGGGCCTGCATGATCTTGGGGTAGCGGGCGGTGAACACGGCGCCCACCACGAATCCGGCGACCTGGGTGAGCGTGGTCGCCAGGGTGCCGCCGCCGGCGACGACGAGGAGCGCGACGGCGATGGCGGTGAGGGTGAAGCACAGCGCCCAGACCGTGGTGATGACGACGTTGACGCGCAGGAACTGCGGGGTGTCCCAGAACTCGCGCGGGGTGCCCTGCCTGGCGATGCCGAGGGTGAAGGGGTGGCGGGCGGCGAGGGTGCCCCAGGCGGTCAGCGCGAGCCAGCTGAAGGACGCCACTCCCGCGTAGTGCCGCAGCGACGATCCGGGGACGGCGAAGGCGAGCGCGGTCAGCAGGACGAAGTAGACGACGGTGCTGGTCTCCAGGACCAGCGCGTCCGCGGCCACGCCCGCCCTGCGCTGCTTGCCCAGCAGGTACACGCCGAGGATCAGCGCGGTCAGCGCGCCCCACTGCCAGCCGAACGAGGAGACGGCGGCAAAGGCGATCCACGGGATGAATCCGCGCAGGTAGCTCCGGAAGCTCATGACTGGGTCCTTCGGTCGGTGCGGCCTGACGTGTGAATGCCTCAGGTTCGACATGTCGAAACTAGAAGGGTCTCCATCGACCTGTCAATACTGGAAGGTGCAGGAGTGACATGTCGGGGCTAGAATGACCGCACTGACGTCGTGAAACTGTGCGAAACAAGAAGGTGGGGTGCCTGTCATGAGCCTCCGGCACGCTCTGCTCGGACTCCTGGTCGACCGCACGGCCAGCGGGTACGACTTGCTGAAGCTGTTCGACACGTCGTTGGCCAATGTCTGGCCCGCCACCCAGAGCCAGGTCTACGGCGAGCTGACCCGGCTGGCCGACGAGGGCCTGCTGGAGGTCGTCGGCCAGGGCCCGCGCGGACGCAAGGACTACGCGCTCACCGACACGGGGCTGACCGAGCTGCGCCGCTGGCTCGCCGATCCGTCCACCGAGCAGCCCCGGCGCAGCGACACACTGCTGCGGGTCTTCTTCATCGACGTACTCCCACCCGAACAGCGCCTGGAGTACCTGAACCACCTCGCGGACCTGGCCGCCGGCCAGCACGCCGAGCTGCGGAAGGTACGGGACACGGTGGACTGGACCGAGGAGGGCCGCCTCACCGCCAACGGCGCGCTCGCCCTCGAATTCGGCCTGCGCTTCACCGCGATGCAGGAGGAATGGGCACGCTGGGCGGCGGAACTCGTCTCCTCAAGGGACGACAGGACCGGGGAGCAGGGGACCTGAAGCCGCACTCGGTTCGGGCGGCCGGCGGCCGGAGCATGCGAAGAAGGGCCCTCCGCGCTCTCCGCGGAGGGCCCTTCTCACGTCCGCACAGGCTCTGACCTGGACACTCTCTGAACCCCGGCCACGACGCCCGCAAGCCCGCGGCACCCCGCACCCCGCCGCCTCGGACCCGACCGCCTCGGACCCGGCCTGCTCAGCCCTGACCGGCTCAGCCCTGACCGGCTCAGCCCTGACCGGCTCAGTCCCGTGCGAGCGCCGGTATCAGGCGCAGCGCGTTGTCCCGGTTGATGCCGCGGAGCTGGTGGCCGGCGATGGCCGGGTCGCTGTCCAGGGCCGGTGCCACGACGTCGGAGACGAGGTGGGCGGCGGTCGGCGGCCAGTCGGTGCCGAAGAGGATCCGGGCGGGGTCGACCGTGGCCATGAGGGTGGGGGTCGAGGACGGGGACATGGGGCCCGCCGTGTCGTAGTAGAAACGGTGCAGGTAGTCGCGTATCCGGGACGGTTCGATCTCGGGCGTGAGGTGGTCGCTGAGGAGTTCCAGGCGGGTGGCCATGTAGGGGAGGAAACCACCGCCGTGCGGCAGGACGAAGGTGAGGTCGGGGTAGCGGTCCAGGGTGCCGTTGAGGATGAGGTTGATCGCCGCGCGGGTCGTGTCCATGAGGAAGTCGCACATGAACGGCGGCAGGCCCGGCACGCCCGCCCCGTCACCGCCACCACCGGGTACGTCCATCGGGTGCGTGCTGATGACGGCGGAACGGTCGTTCAGCTCGCTGAGGAGGCGGTCGTGGGAGGGGTCGCCGAGATAGACACCGCCCGCGCTGGTGCGGGTGCTCACCCCGACGGCGCCGAGGTCGTCGAGGCCGTACTTCAGCGACCAGCTCGACAGGTCGGGGTCGTCGAGGAAGACCGGCGTGAAGAAGGTGAAGCGGGTGGGGTGGCTCGCGGCGACCTCCGCCGCCGCCTGAAGCGCGACCCGTGCGCTCTCCTCGCGCTTGCCGCGCTCCTGGATGCGGCCGAGCATGGCCACGGTCATGACGGTGGTGCGGATCCCCGTACGGTCCATGAGGGCGAGCGCGGAGTCGAGGTCCCAGCGTGTCCACCAGGGCATCCTGTCGCGCCGGACCAGGCCCTGCGCCTCGGCCCAGTCGAGCCAGGCGGGCGCGGTGAAGTGGTGGTGGACGTCCACACGGGAGGTACGGGCGTCGTCGACGGCCGGAGCAGTTGATATCACAGCGGGCTCTTCCTTCGTTCAGAAGCGGCGTTCAGCGTTCAGGGGGGATGCGTTCAGACGCGCCCGTCGGACGTCGTCGCCAGTGGCTCCTGCGCCGCGGCCGTCCGGCGCGGCTCGGCCACGGCGTTCGGTGCCGTCTCGCGGCGGAGCACCGTCATCAGCGCGTCCGTGAGGGCCCGTTCCGGGTCCGCCACGAGACCGGGCGACCGCCAGGCCACGAAGCCGTCGGGGCGGACCAGGACGGCACCGGACTCCGCCGTGCCGTGCAGCGCCGCCCAGTCGGCCCCGTCCTGGGGGACCAGGTCGTGCTCCGCGCCGACGACGTAGCCCTCCACCGGGATGCCCAGGCGCGCGGTGACACCGCGGGCCGCGGTGCGCCATGCCTCGCCTCCCGGGCCGGTGAGGACGACGAAGGACCGTTCGTAGAGGTCCAGGGTGGAGATCCGCCCGCCGTCCCGGGTGGTCACCCACAGGTGGGGGGCACGGCTCCCGGGAGCGCCGCCCAGCTGGAACTCGGCGGGCACGATCGCGGCGTCCGGGTCGGCGCCGACGACGGCGCCCGCCGGGTAGCGGTAGCACAGGGCCACCGTCAACGCGTCGGCCGGATCGTCCTTGCGCTTCTTCGGGGTGTAGCCGGGGTGCTCCTCCTCGCCCGCCTGGAACAGGGCGCGGGCGGTCGTCGCGAGCGCGACCGGCCGGCGTTCCGTCTGATACGTGTCGAGCAGCGCCGGTCCGGCCCAGCCGTGCAGTACGGCCGCGAGCTTCCAGGCGAGGTTGTGGGCGTCCTGGATGCCGGTGTTGGAGCCGAAGGCCCCGGTGGGGGGCATCTCGTGCGCCGAGTCACCGGCCAGGAAGACCCGGCTCTCGCCGTAGCTGTCGGCCACGCGGTCCGCCGCGTGCCAGGGGGCCTTGCCGGTGACCTCGACGTCGAGGTCGGGGACGCCCGCCGCGGCGCGGATGTGGGCGACGATGCGCGCGTCGGTGAAGTCGTCCAGCGTCTCGCCCCGGTCCGGGGCCCAGGGGGCGTGGAAGACCCACCGCTCCCGGTTGTCCACCGGCAGCAGGGCACCCTCGCCGGACGGATCGGTGATGTAGCAGACGACGAAGTGCCGGTCGCCGACGACGTCCTGAAGCTTCTTGCTGCGGAACGTGATGCTCACGTTGTGGAACAGCGGGCCCGGTCCCGTCTGGGTGATGCCCAGCCGCTCGCGCACCGGGCTGCGGGGCCCGTCGGCGGCCACGAGGTACTGGGCGTGCACGATGCGCGTCTCGCCGCTGTCGCGGTCCCGTACCTCCGCGTGCACCCCCTCGGCGTCCTGGGTGAAGGAGACCAGCTCGGTGTGGAAGCGGATGTCGCCGCCGAGGGAGCGGGCGTGGCTCAGCAGGACGGGCTCAAGGTCGTTCTGACTGCACAGGCACCAGCCGGCCGAGGTGATCTGCGACAGGGCCGGACCCGTGTCGATCGCCTGGACGATCCACCGGCGCTCGCCGCCGGAGAGCGTACTCACCTGGAGGACGCCGTCGTTCCCCGCCAGGGCGCCCGCCGCGGCGCGGATGTCCTGCTCGACGCCCGCGGTCCGGAACAGCTCCATGGTGCGCAGGTTGTTCCCACGGCCGCGCGGGTGGGTGGACGTCGCGGCGTGACGCTCGACGAGAAGGTGCTCGACGCCGAGGCGACCGAGAAAGACTGACGTGGACAGGCCCACCAAGGAGCCGCCTACCACCAGAACCGGTACGGATTCCACGGCTCGTCCGCTCATATCGGCTGATCCCCTAACGTCTTTCGCCATCGCCTGTGGTCATCGTCTGTGGTCCGGAGCCGACCGCCCCGAGACCGTGGAAAGCGGCGCCCCGGGATATCTCCGATCGGCATCAACTCTTCGCCCGCTCCACAGGCCCCGCACCTTCTGTTGCTCCGATCGCGACGCCGCGTTCCCGCCCCGCCCCGGACGGGCTCGCGACGCCGCGTACCTGCGTCGCCCCGGACGGGCTAAGGACGTTTGCTGGCGACCGCCCGCCGGGAACCGTCGAGGCCATGACGCGAACATCCCTGCAGACCGAACCCGGATCCGCGGACCCCGCTGCCGCCGCCTCCCGGTGCACACCCGACTTCCGCGCCAACCCGCACCCCGTGTACGCGGAGTTGCGGAAGACCGCCCCGGTGTGCCCGCTTCAGCCACCGCACGGCGTGGAGACGTATCTGATCACCCGTTACGACGACGCGCGCGCCGCGCTGGCCGACCCGCGGCTGAGCAAGGACATGTACGGCGCCCTCGACGCGTACCAACGCATCTTCGGCGACTCCTCCATCGCGCTCGACGACAACATGCTGTTCTCCGACCCGCCCAAGCACACCCGGCTCCGGCGGATCGTGCAGGGCACCTTCACCCCGCGCCGGGTGGAGTCGCTGCGCCCGCGTGTCCAGCAGGTCACCGAGGAACTGCTGGAGCGCTGCCCGACCGACGCGTCCGTCGACCTGCTCCCGAACTTCGCCTTCCCGCTGCCGCTCCAGGTCATCTGCGAACTCCTCGGCGTGCCGGAGAACGAGCGCGAGCGCGCCCACCAGTGGGCGGTGACCGTGGCGAAGACCGGATTCGGCCCGGAGGCGAAGAAGGCACTGGAGGAGGCCGAGGGGAAGCTGCGGGACCTCCTGGTCGACCTCGTGGCGCGCAAGCGCAGCACGCCCGGCGACGACCTGATGAGCGCGCTCATCGCGGCCCAGGACCAGGACGGCGCCCTGACGGACCACGAGCTGGTCTCGACGGCGTGGGTGCTGTTCTTCGCGGGTCACAAGACCACCGCGTACCTCATCGGCAACGCCGTGTACCACCTGCTCTCGAAGCCGGACCAGCGCCAGGCGGCCCTCGCGAGCCCCGAGTCCCTGAAGCCGGCCATCGAGGAACTGCTGCGGTACGAGGGGTCGGTGGAAAGCTCCACCTTCCGCCACGCCACCGAGGACATCCCGATGCGCGGTGTGGTGATCCCCAAGGGCGCCCTCGTCCAGATCGCCCTCACGGCCACGGGCCGCGACCCCGAGGCGTACGCCGAACCCGACCGGCTCGACGTCACGCGTACCGGGGCCCAGCCCCACCTGGCATTCGGGCACGGCCCCCACTACTGCGTCGGCGCGCCGCTGGCCCGCCTGGAGATGCACATCGCGCTCACCACGCTGTTCCGCCGCTATCCGGAGATCACGCTGGCCGTGCCCCCGCACGAGGCGCGCTGGCTGACCGTGCCCTTCCCGGCGTTCCGCGGCCTCGCCGAGCTGCCCGTGGTGCTCGATCCGCAGCGGATCGCCGACTGAACGCATCGCTGGATCCGCACTGCGCGCCGGCGACCACATCGCCGAACGCCTGGGGCCACCACCCCCGCCTGACAGTGCGGATGTGACGTGTCAGTGGTGGAAGCCGGAGTGCGCCTCGGCCGGCAGCGGCTGGTCGAATCGGTCGAGGTAGTGCACGCTGTCCTCGACATCCTTGAGCAGGGCGCGGGCCAGGTCCATGCTCAGCCCGTTCCGCACCACGATCCGCTGCACGGTCATGTCGGCCAGGTTGTCAGGCATGGGATAGGCAGGCACCAGCCAGCCCTCCTGACGCAGCCGGTCCGACAGGTCGTACAGCGTCCAGTTCTTGGTGTATCCCGAGGCGTGCCGCCAGGCGAACACAGGGATGTCGGACGCGTCGTTCCACAGCTCGAACGCGTCCATCGCACCGATGCGCTCGGCCAGGAACTTGGCCACGTCCTGTGATGCCTGCTGCACCCCGCGGTAGCCTTCGCGGCCGAGCCGGAGAAATTGGAAGTACTGCAAGAGGACCTGGGCCCCGGGACGGGAGAAGTTGAGGGCGAAGGTCGGCATGTCACCGCCCAGGTAGCTGACCTTGAAAACCAGGCTGTCGGGCAGCAGGTCCCGGCTCCGCCACACCACCCAGCCCATGCCGGGGTAGACCAGTCCGTACTTGTGGCCGGAAGTGTTGACAGAAGCGACCCGCGGCACCCGGAAGTCCCAGGCCAGGTCCGGCTGGAGGAACGGGGCGACCATCGCCCCTGAGGCACCGTCAACGTGGATGGGGACGTCCAGCCCGGTTTCCCGCTGGATCTCGTCGAGTGCGGCGTTGAGCTGCGCGACGGGCTCGTACATGCCGGTGTAAGTGACCCCGAGAATGGAGACCACGCCGATGGTGTTCTCGTCGACGTACGCCCGAAGGTTGAACCCGTCGAGGGTCTTGTGCTGCTCGCTGATGGGCACGAAGCGCGGTTCGACGTCCCAGTAGTTGCAGAACTTCTCCCACACCACCTGCACCGCCGAACTCATCACGAGGTTCGGACGGTCGGCGGACCTGCCCTGGGCACGACGCGATTCCTGCCAGCGCCGCTTGAGCGCGAGCCCGCCGAGCATGCATGCCTCGGACGAACCGACAGTGGAGCATCCGATGCTCGCGGCGGGGTCCGGCGCGTGCCACAGATCCGCGATGATCTTCCAGCAGCGCTCCTCGATGGCTGCGGTACTCGGGTACTCGTCCTTGTCGATCATGTTCTTGTCGAAGGTCTCGGCATACAGACGCCGGGCCTCGTCGTCCATCCAGGTGCCGACGAAGGTCGCAAGGTTCAACCTCGCGTTGCCGTCGAGCATCGCCTCGTCGTGGACGAGTTGGTACGCGGTCTCCGGCAGCATCGGCTGTTCGCCGAGCTGAAGCCGCGACCGGCTGCGAGCCTCGCCGGGACGCACGAACAGCGGGTTGACCACCAGGTCCTCAACGGTCCCGTCCACAGGGTGCCGATCCGACATGCTCTCCACCTCGATTTGCCTGACGCGGCAGCAGACGACGCAGGCTGTCCGGCCGGGGCAACCTTGCGGATCCACCTGCCGATCGTGCAGCGGCGCAGGTCCATCCGGCCCAGCCGGGCGTATTACCCCGTCGTGTCTTGGGGTCCTCTGGAGAGAGCTCTCCTAGCAGATTAAGGACATTCAGCACTGTTTCGCCTCTCGGGAGTGAGGCCGGCGAATGCCTCCTGACCAGGGCGAACCGAACGCCGCCTGCGCCGAACACCTCTTCCATGCAGGTGGGAGAGGGTGACCACGCCGACCAAAAACTGCCCTCATCCTGCTCGCCCGCTACCAGAACCCTGCCGCTCTCCGCCGCTACGGCCCCGCCCGACTCACTGCCTGACTGGTCCGCCGAGATGTCCGCCGCCCCGATGCCGTGGCCGACCCAGCCTTGCGGGCCGCACACGCCCAGCACACCGCCTGCCCGCCCACCCCGCGCCGGCCACCTCGCCTCAGCGGCCGGGCTGGTGCCCGTGGCCACGGACTCCGGACACCGCGCTGAAGGACACCAGCGCATTCCCGCCGCCCTCGCCCTCGCCCGCCGACGCATCGCCGCCCTCCGGGCCCCCTTGCGCGACAACCGCCCCTTCACGACCGTGCCACCGACCAAGGCAGTTGCCGTCGCAACCTTGACCAGGTCACAAGACTCCACTGACTTTGCGACCACAGGGGTCCGAGGAGCCCGGTGTTCCCACCGAGGACCCCGGGGAGATGGCCGCCTGGCGGCAGGTTCCCAGAGCGTTCCCAACCCGCACGAGAAAGGCCCTCCGCGATCTTCACGGAGGGCTTTCCCCTGCTCAGACAGGCTCTGGCCTGCTGCTTCCTTGAGCCCCCTGTCGGATTCGAACCGACGACCTTCGCTTTACAAGAGCGGCGCTCTGACCAGCTGAGCTAAGGAGGCGTGCGCGTGCGCACCACTACCGTGCGCGTGCGCGCCACAGCAGTGTACCCATCTCCCTGAGGCGCCCTGTCGAAAATTTCCGCGAAGTTCACACTCCCCCAGGTGCTGACAGATCAGGGAAACGCCAGGTACCGTCCTGACTCAGTTCACTCCGGTGGACTACACCATCCACCTTCCTACTCGGATCGTCCGGCACGTTCCTGCCGGTAGAAGGGGGCCTACGCGCCATGGCCACTGTCACGTTCGACAAGGCGACCCGGATCTACCCGGGTTCCGAGAAGCCCGCCGTCGACTCGCTGGAGATCGCGATCGAGGACGGCGAATTCCTCGTTCTGGTCGGTCCGTCCGGCTGCGGCAAGTCCACCTCCCTGCGCATGCTCGCCGGCCTGGAGGACGTCAACGGCGGCGCCATCCGCATCGGTGACCGCGACGTCACCCACCTGCCGCCGAAGGACCGGGACATCGCCATGGTGTTCCAGAACTACGCGCTCTACCCGCACATGACGGTCGCCGACAACATGGGCTTCGCGCTCAAGATCGCCGGCGTCAACAAGGCGGAGATCCGCAAGAAGGTCGAGGAGGCCGCGAAGATCCTCGACCTCACCGAGTACCTGGACCGCAAGCCGAAGGCGCTCTCCGGCGGTCAGCGCCAGCGTGTCGCCATGGGCCGCGCCATCGTGCGTGAGCCCCAGGTGTTCCTCATGGACGAGCCGCTGTCGAACCTCGACGCCAAGCTCCGCGTCTCCACCCGTACGCAGATCGCGTCCCTCCAGCGCCGTCTCGGCATCACCACCGTCTACGTCACCCACGACCAGGTCGAGGCCATGACGATGGGCGACCGGGTGGCCGTGCTCAAGGACGGTCTGCTCCAGCAGGTCGACTCGCCGCGGAACATGTACGACCGCCCGGCCAACCTGTTCGTCGCGGGCTTCATCGGCTCCCCCGCCATGAACCTGGTCGAGGTGCCGATCACCGACGGCGGCGTGAAGTTCGGCAACAGCGTCGTCCCGGTCAACCGCGAGGCGCTGAAGGCCGCTGCCGACAAGGGTGACAAGACGGTCACGGTCGGCGTCCGCCCCGAGCACTTCGACGTGGTCGAGCACAACGGCGGCGCCAGCGCGTCCCTGGCCAAGGACAGCGCGGACGCCCCGGCGGGCCTCGCGGTCTCGGTGAACGTGGTCGAGGAGACCGGCGCCGACGGCTACATCTACGGCACCGTCGAGGTCGGCAGCGAGCGGAAGGACCTCGTCGTCCGCGTCAGCAGCCGCTCCGTCCCGGAGAAGGGCGCGAAGGTGCACGTCGTGCCGCGGGCGGGCGAGACCCACGTGTTCTCGACCTCCACGGGCGAGCGCCTCTCCGACTGACGGTATCCGCCGGAACAATCCCCGGCAATTCACCCAGGTTGACGAAGAAGGGCCCCGCAGGTTGCCGCGGGGCCCTTCTCGCTGTCGTCAAATACCCCACCGAACACCCGCATTTCGAGCAGTGTGCGTCAACGCCCCACCCGGAAAATGCCTCTTCCCCATCCCCCGAAACGGTGACCAAATGTCGCCAAATCATTACCGGGCGCTACTCTCACACGCGTGAAGCACTCCACCACCCAACAGACGCGACGCGGTCACCGGGGCCCCGCCCGGCGTATCGGCCGCACCCTCGCCCTGGTCCTGCCCGTCGTCCTGGTGCTCTCCGGGACCCTCGCGGTCACCCGAGTCAACTGGTCGGGGAACCCCTCCAACTCGGTGCTCACCGCGTCGGACGTCGCCTCCGCGAGCGGCTCCCTGCGGGCCGTCCCACGCACCCCGCAGGACGTCCTGCGGGACCAGTTGATGGCCGAGTTGCAGGAGAAGAACCCGGGCACCGTCCTCACCCACCTCCAGCAGGCCGTCAACGGCCGCCCGTCGCTGGCCAGGCACTGCACCTCCATCGCCCGCTCCCTCGGCCAGGCGGCCGTCCGCATCTACGGCCCCTCACGCGCGCAGTCGTACGCGCGCCCCGTCTGCGACACCTCCTTCGCCTCGGGCGTGCTGACCGCGCACAGCTGAGCCGCGGCACCGGCCGGGGGGGGGGGGGGGGCGGGGCGGGGCGGGGCGGGGCGGGGGGGGGGGGGGGGGGGGGGGCGGGGGGCCGCGGGGGGGCGGGGGGAGGGCGCGAGAACGCGGGGGCCCGCCCCCCGCCGCCCGGGGCCGGGCG